>CADCQC010000093.1 GCA_902803455.1 uncultured Prevotellaceae bacterium | reverse complement strand
GGAAAGGGTATCATGGGAGAGAGCATCTTCTCCAAGATCCTCTCTGTCACCAGTTGTGCTTGCGACGCGCGGATGGCGGGGGCGATGATCCCAGTGATGAGTAACAGTGGCAGTGGCAACCAGGGTATCTGCACCACCATGCCTGTCGTCGTGTTTGCTCAGGAAAACCACAATACAGAGGAGGAACTGATCAGGGCGCTCACCCTCAGCAATCTCACGGCCATCTATATCAAGCAGAGCCTCGGTTCGCTGTCGGCGCTTTGTGGCTGCGTGGTGGCCAGCACGGGCAGCAGCACGGGCATCACCTATCTCATGGGGGGTAATTACGAGCAGGTGGCTTTCTCGGTGAAGAACATGATCGCCAACCTGACCGGCATGATCTGTGACGGAGCAAAACCCAGTTGCGCGCTCAAACTCACCACAGGGGTGGGAACCGCCGTGATGAGCGCCATGCTGGCCATCCAGCATAAGTTCGTCACATCGGCAGAAGGCATCATCGACGACGATGTGGACCAGAGCATCCACAACCTGACTGCCATCGGCAGCAGTGGAATGGATGTCACTGACCGTTATGTGCTCGACATCATGACCAGCAAGCGCCTTTCCAGTGCAGGTCATCAATAAATCTTCTATCATACTTATCATCCAAGAAATCAATATCCAAGAAGTTAATATCCAAGAAATTATCATCCAAGAAATCATCATGCGAAAAAACCACACATCACCATCCTGGCTCTTGCTCTCTCTGATGATGGCGTTTTTTGCCATCACATTGCAAGCACAGGAAACGCCTGTGAAGTTCTCCGTCCAGCAGAAGCAAGTGTCACCGACCGAGGTCGACGTGCTGTTCACCGCCAAAATCGACAAGGGATGGCATGTCTATTCCACCGACATCCCTGACGGTGGGCCACAGTCGGCTGTGATGCATACAGAGAAGGCAGAGGGTGCACAACCCATGGGCGCACTAATAAAACAAGGTAAGGAAATCAGTGAGGACGACAAGATTTTCGGCATGCGCGTGCGCTATTTTGAGAATAATGTGACGTTTGTCCAGAAATACAAGATTACGGGTAAGACCTATCAGATCAAAGGTTATCTGGAATATGGCGCCTGCAACGACGAGATGTGCATGCCCCCTTCGACCGTTGACTTCGATTTCTCGGGCAAGGGTCCCGAGGAGGCTCCGGCTCCTGAGCCACAACAGAAAGAGGAGAGCAAGGCCGATCCCGTCAAGGCTGATGCTTCCGCCTTGGAGACGGCTGTTGCCATTCCTGCCGTTGCCGACACCGTTGCTGTCGCATCGGCCGATTCTATAGGGGCGGCATTACCTGTCGATTCCGCAGCGATCGCCACGGTAGCGTCCAAGTGGTGGGAGCCACGCATCGATGAACTTAAAACGCTCAATGGGGGCAATATTTCCGACCGCTCCTGGATCTATATCTTCTTGATGGGACTGCTGTATGGTTTGCTCGCTGTCTTCACGCCCTGTGTGTGGCCGATTATTCCCATGACGGTGAGCTTCTTTCTCAAACGCAGTAAGGACAAGAAGAAAGGATTGCGCGATGCCATCACCTACGGCATCTCCATCATTGTCATCTATCTGGCGCTCGGGCTGCTCGTGACGGCTATCTTCGGGCCGCAGACGCTCAACAACCTGGCAACGAATGCGGTGTTCAATCTGTTGTTCTGTGCCCTGCTCGTGGTCTTTGCCCTGTCGTTTTTCGGATGGTTCGAACTTACCCTTCCCTCATCGTGGACCAACAAGGTGGATGAGAAGGCATCGACGACCAGCGGTCTGCTCTCCATCTTCCTCATGGCTTTCACGATCACCTTGGTGAGTTTCTCGTGCACAGGGCCCATCATCGGCCTGCTGCTCGTCGAGACCACTACGTCGGGCAACTGGCTCGGACCGGCGATCGGCATGTTGGGATTCGCCATCGCCTTGGCTTTGCCGTTCACACTCTTCGCCCTGTTCCCCACCTGGTTGAAACAGGCACCCAAATCAGGCTCTTGGATGAACACCATCAAGGTGGTGCTCGGATTCATCGAACTGGCTTTCGCGCTGAAGTTCTTCTCCGTAGCCGACCTGGCCTATGGATGGCGGTTGCTCGACCGTGAGGTGTTCCTCTCGCTGTGGATTGCCATCTTTTTGCTCATGGGGCTTTATCTTATCGGAAAACTCAAGTTCCAGAGCGATCAGGGCAACGATCAGGCCATGCCGGTGCCATGCATCATGCTCGGATTGGTGTCTATCGCCTTTGCCATCTATATGGTGCCCGGGTTGTGGGGCGCACCGTGCCGTGCCGTGAGTGCTTTCGCTCCGCCGCTCTATACCCAGGACTTCAACCTCAACACCAAGGAGGTGCGTGCCGCCTACACCAATTATGAGGAGGGCATGGCTGCCGCCGCCGCCAAGGGAAAGCCCGTGATGCTCGACTTCACCGGTTTCGGTTGCGTTAACTGCCGTAAGATGGAGATCGCCGTTTGGACGGATCCCTCTGTGGCCGACAAACTCAACAACGACTATGTGCTCATCTCCCTTTTCGTGGATGACAAGACACCGCTTGAGCAACCTGTCGAGGTGGAGTACAATGGCAAGAAGCGCACCTTGCGCACCGTCGGCGACAAGTGGAGTTACCTGGAGGAGATGAAGTTTGGATACCTCACCCAGCCGCTTTATGTCCTGGTCGACAACGAGGGCAACCCGTTGGCAAGGTCCTTCAGTTACAAGGAGGATGTGACTGACTATATGAAATTCCTCGGTGAGGGAATGAAGAATTACCAGAAGGCGGAATGAGGATGGGGGAGACAGCGGCTGCCGGTGCAGCCATCTTGTCGACGACATATTTCGGTCCGGTGCAGTGGTATCAGAAACTCTACCGCTATCGGGATGTGTGGATTGAGTGTCACGACCATTTCGTGAAGCAGACCTACCGCAACAGGTGCCTTATCGCCGCCACGCAGGGGGTGCAGGCACTCACGTTGCCGGTTGTGCACGATCCAGACAGTATGCTGACTCGCGACCTACGCATCAGTGACCATGGCAACTGGCGGCATCTCCACTGGAATGCCATCCGAAGCGCTTACGGCGATTCTCCGTTTTTTGAGTTTTATGCTGATGATCTTGCGGTGTTTTTCGAACAGCGGTGGACGTTTCTTATTGATTTCAACAATGCCATCACAGAGATGATGTGCCGGTTGCTCGAAATCACCCCTTCCATCCATCCTACAAAGGCGTTCTTCACAGGCGAAAACAGCCGTGAAGCCTTGGGGTGTGACACTGCTCCCGATGATTTCCGTGAGGTCATCCGTCCGAAACACCCCCTTGCAGATCCTGCTTTTGAACCCCGCCGTTATTATCAGGTATTTGAGCAGAAACATGGTTTCCTGCCCAATCTCAGCATCCTCGACTTGTTGATGAACGAAGGTCCCGAAGGCATTTTCTTTTTGTAAGTCATCGAGACTATGTAAGAAAGACTTTTAAATGATGCCCTGTCAGTCGTCTGTCACGACCGGCAGCGCCTCATCATTGATAGACCAGTGTGGTGAGCTGTTGCGGATTGAAGATTTCTTCGGCCACCTGTCTCATCTGGTCTGCCGTCACTTCGTCGATACTCTCATAGAGCCGCTCCACGTCGCGCTCCCATCCGTAATGCAGAAAACTTTTGGCAAAACTCAAGGCGAAGCTCTCACGGGCGTCGCAGGCGATGCCGATCTGTCCTTTCAACTGCCGTTTGGCAGCCGCCAGCGAGGTGGCGGTCATCGTGTGGTCGGCCATCCTTTGCAGTTCCCCGTGCACCAGTCGGAGGCATCGTCCCACCTGATGGTGGTCGCAACCGAAATAGACGTTCCACGCCCCGGTGTCGCTGTAGTTCACCATCGAACTTTCCACGGTGTACACCAGTCCTCGCCGTTCCCGCAGCAAGAGGTTAAGGCGGGCGTTCATCCCCGGTCCTCCAAGGATGTTGTTGAGCAGATAGAGGGCGATGCGGCGGTCACTGTGGATATTGTATGCCCTGTTGCCCAGGAGCACGTGTGCCTGATGTGTCTGGCGCTCCTGTGCATGAAGTCCCGGTGTATAGGGGGGCAATGCCGTGGCTTCCG
>CADCQC010000092.1 GCA_902803455.1 uncultured Prevotellaceae bacterium | reverse complement strand
GTCGCTCGCCTTCACACGCTATATGCTGAAGAACTGGAACTACTTCCTCATCACCACCGGAAACTCCAACAACCTCAACTTCAACATCGCGCTCAACCGTGTGTCGACCGACAACCAACTCTTCCCACGTAGGGGATCGGAGTTCTCGGCATCGCTCACCATCACACCGCCATGGTCGAAGTGGGAGAACAAGGATTTCGCCAACCTGGCCACAGACTATCGTTCGGCTACCTACACCGAGGAGCAGCAGGAGAAATACCGCTGGGTGGAATACCACAAATGGAAATTCAAGAGCCGCACATTCACCGCACTTACCGGTGCCAACAAATGTTTTGTGCTCATGACCCGTTTCGAACTGGGTATTCTCGGATATTATAACAAATATAAGAAATCACCGTTTGAGACCTTCTATGTGGGTGGTGATGGTATGAGCGGATATTCTACAGGATATGCCGAGGAGACCATCGGTCTGAGAGGTTACGAGAACGGATCACTCACACCTTCGGGTGCTGTAGGCTATGCCTACGACCGCATGACTGTCGAATTGCGTTACCCGTTCCTCCTGGGCAACACCACCATCTTCGGTCTGACATTCCTTGAGGCAGGTAATGCCTGGACAGATCCCAAGAAATTCAACCCCTTCGAGATGAAGCGTTCTGCCGGTGCTGGTGTGCGTATCTTCCTCCCCATGGTGGGTATGATGGGTATCGACTGGGCTTACGGCTTCGACACGGTATGGGGTAGAAAAGGTGGCTCACAGTTCCACTTCGTGCTGGGACAGGAATTCTAATCATTTGAAGCAACTATCTATAACCTAACATTCCAAAATGAATATTATGAGAAAAGGGATAATCACGACACTGATAGCGCTTGTGGCGCTGACGGTCAACGCACAGAAGTTTGCACTCATCGACATGGATTATATCCTGAAAAATATTCCAGCCTATGAGCGCGCCAATGAACAACTCAACCAAGTGTCCAAAAAATGGCAGGCTGAGGTGGAGGCTCTCAATACAGAAGCAGCCACGATGTATAAAAATTACCAGAATGAGGTGGTCTTTCTCTCACAGGAGCAAAAGAAGAAGCGTCAGGAAGACATCATGAGTAAGGAGAAAGAGGCCAGTGACCTCAAACGCAAATATTTCGGCCCAGAGGGTGAACTGTTCAAAAAACGTGAGAGTTTGATGTCTCCGATACAGGAAGAGATCTATACGGCTGTAAAGGATATCTCCGAACTCAGGGGCTATTCACTGGTGATCGACCGTGCCAGCGACAACGGCATCATTTATGGTTCGCCAAAGGCTGACATCAGCAATGAGGTGCTCGATAAACTGGGCTATTCGAAATAATCAGACAAAGAAAAACGTGAAAATAGGGCCGTTGAATGTCAAATAACGTGAAAATCAGTGGTTTTTTGTTAGATTAACAATCAAAATCATGACTGAGCCCACATTTTGCATTACCTTTGTAGCAGATTATCTTGATGGCAGATGTTTTTGCATAAGATAAGAGAAGAAAATTGTTACATATATCTTAATTACTCGACAAAATGAAAAAAATTATTTTAATGTTGATGTTGTTCGCACCTTTGGCCACATTCGCACAGAAGTTCGGACATGTTGATACGCAGTCTATCATCCAGTCATTGCCCGACTACAGCAGGGCTAATGGTGAGATTGAGGCTATTGCAAAGCAGTATGAGAATGAGTTGAAGGCTTCTCAGGATGAGCTGCAGCGCCTCGCCGAGGATTATGACAAGAAAAAGAGCTCAATGAACGCTACTCAGCAACAGGAGACAGAGGCTAGTTTGCAAGAGAAATATTCACGTATCCAGCAACAGGCTCAGCAGAACCAGCAGGAGTTCCAGAAGGCTCAGCAGGAGAAGCTCCAGCCTATTTTCAACAAGGTGCGTCAGGCCATTGAGACTGTGGGCAAGAGCGGCGGTTATGTCTACATCATGGAGACCAACAACGTGCTCTACATCAACGACACCATCAGCAAGGATCTCACTTCAGAGGTGAAGGCACAACTTGCCAAGATGAAATAATTGTCATCCTATGACACAGGTGAGGGCAGGCTCTTGCAGTCTGCCCTTCTTGATAACTTACAGAGAGATGTTATCCGTTCAACCTTTGTATGATTTGTTAAAAACACGAGACATGAGAAGAATTGCATTTTTATTCTGCTTGGTTCTCCTTCCTTTGTTGGCTGGTGCCCAGGTGAAGATCGGTTATTTCAGTTATCAGGAAGCGTTTGAATCGATGCCTGAATATGCGTTGGCACAGGCCAACCTGAAGGACCTCAAAAGCAAATATGACGCAGAAACCCGCCGGGTGGAAGATGAGTTCAACAGGAAGTATGAGGAATTTCTTGACGGGCAGAGCGACTTTGCTCCAACGATTCTACAGAAACGTCAGACAGAATTGCAGGAGATGCTTAAGCGGAATGTGGCTTTTAAGGCTGAGTCGGTGAAATTGCTTCAACAGGCAGAGAAGGAAATCTATGCTCCTCTCAAGGAGAAATTGAAGAAGGTGGTCGCTGCCATAGGTGCGGAAAAGGGCTATGCTGTCATTCTCAATACGGATGGCGACGCCTGTCCCTATATCGATCCGGAAATGGGTGAGGATGTCTCTCAGTTGGTGCGGGAGGCCTTGAGATGATGACCCCGGTGCACACGCCTGGCCCTATCGGTGTCTTCGACTCCGGGTATGGCGGACTGACCATTCTCAATGGTATCCGCCAGCTGATGCCTCAGTATGATTATATCTACTTGGGAGACAATGCGCGGACACCTTATGGCACCCGTTCTTATGACGTGGTGTATGAGTTCACCCGTCAGGCGGTGGTGCATCTTTTCAATATGGGATGCCCCCTCGTCATCCTCGGATGCAATACGGCATCAGCCAAAGCGCTCAGACGTATTCAACAGGTCGACCTGCCTCTCTTGGATCCCAGTCGCCGCGTGCTAGGCATCATCATACCCACGGCAGAGGTGATCGGTCAACTGACGAAAAGTCGTCATGTGGGTATCTTGGCTACAGAAGGCACGATCCGCAGTTGCAGTTATGAGATGGAGATAGAGAAGCGCTTTCCTGATATTCAGGTCACGGGAAAGGCTTGTCCGATGTGGGTGCCGTTGGTGGAGAATAATGAGGCACATGGTGCAGGTGCCGACTATTTTGTGAAGAAGTATCTTGATCAGTTGATGGCCCTTGATCCCGCTATCGACGCCATTATCCTGGGCTGCACCCATTACCCGATCCTGAAAGACAAGATTGAAGCCTTCTGCCATCCTGGTGTGAAGATTATCACGCAAGGAGAGTATGTGGCCAACAGTCTGAAGAATTATTTTGAGCGGCATCCCGACATGGAAGTCCGCTGCAGCCGTGGTGGCAGGGTGCGTTATCTCACCACAGAGAGTGCAGAGAAGTTTTCAGAGTGTGCCACGCTGTTTCTCCATGAGCGTGTGGCTGTGGAGCATGTCACACTGACAGAATAGTTGGATAGGGTCAGTCGCCGAGAAGACGCTTGCTGAGGTGCCGCACAGGATACCACACCGCTATCCATCCTACGGCAATCACCGTGATAAAGATAAGGATGATATCCCAGAAGTGCACGCTTACAGGATAGGCATCGACCACGAAGGAACCACTGCTGTTGCCAAGTCTCACCAGTCCGAAAGTCTGTTGCAGCCAGCATAGCAGCAGTCCGAGGAGGATACCGAGGAAGGCACCTGCGGTGGCTATCATACGGCCTTCGAAGAGGAAGATGCTTGATATCTGCCGGTTGTTGGCACCGAGATTACGCAATGTCGCCACATCCTCTTTTTTGTCGATGATCAACATGGAGAGCGAACCGATGATGTTGAAGCAGGCCACCATGAGGATGAAAGTGAGAAACACATAGGCTATGAATTTCTCTATGCGCATGATCTTGTAGGTATCGGCTTGTTGCTCATACCTGTCCAAGACATCGTATTTGTCGCCAGCCCGCTTTCGCATGTCTTTTTTTACTTTGTCGATATTGCTGCCAGGGTGCAGACGCAGTTCGAGCGATGAGATCATCCCTTGTTGCCCGAACAGGTTTCTCGCAAAGGCTATTGAGGTGATGATGTAGTTGCGGTCGTATTTTCCTTGATTGACATTAAACACCTCACCGGTGGAGAGCAGAGAGTCTTCCACGAAAGCGGCTTCCGGGTTGGTCATGTCGAGTTGTCCTTCCCGTTCTGGCGCATAGATATGCAGGTAGCCAGGCCACATCGCTCCTGTGCCAAGCACCTGTGCCAGTCGGATGCCAGGCACACCATAATCCAGGTTGGCGGCATGCAGCGACACTTCTTTCCCAGGGTCGGGATAAAGGATATCGTTGAAGTGTGTCAGTTGTCCGAAGTTATCCTCCACACCCTTCACCACCACCATGGTCTGCCGGTCGCTGAAGATGGCGAGCGCCTGGTCTTCCACGCATTCTGTGGCAATCTCCACTTCAGGCCATTTTTTGATATCTTCGAGGATAGGGTCATCGGCAGGTGCTGTTTTTCCCTTGGTGGGGGTCACTTTGAGTTGTGGGTCGAATGAAGTGAAGAAGGAAGCCACCAGATCGTGGAAACCATTAAACACACTCAAGGTAACCACCAGTGCCATGGTGGCTACGGCCACGCCAGCCACGGAGATGCCGCTGATGATGTTGATGGCATGGGTGCTCTTCTTGGAGAAGAGGTATCTGCGTGCGATATAGAAAGGAAAATTCATGGTGGCTTCAGCAGAGGTTATTTCTTCAGCAGTTCGTCGATATGCTCGATATAGTCGAGTGAGTCGTCGATGAAGAAGCGCAATTCAGGAATGATTCTGAGTTGGTGGCGCACACGTGTGCCCAGTTCATACCTGATTGTTTTCATGTTGGTGTTCACGTTGTTGATGATCTCCTCACCCTTTTCTGAGGGAAATACGCTCAGATAGGCTGTGCAGATGCTCAGGTCGGGGGAGACACGGCATCGCGTCACGCTCACCATCACACCATGCATCATGCGTGTCTGTGACTGGAAGATCAGACTCAGTTCTTTTTGCAGCAGTCGGGCAATTCTGTTTTGTCGGGTTTCTTGCATAGTTATTTTATTCGCTTGAAATGATAGATTGTTTGGTTGGTTGGATTTTTCAGTATGAGTTCTTTTTTTGTCAGTTTCTCGATGTTCAGCTCACCCATGATGGGGATGTTTTCTACGATTTTTTTCTTTGATCCATTAAGTTGTGCCTTGATCATTTCTCTGACGGTTTCCTCTGTCTTTGGGTTGGCTTTTGCCAGTTGGGCCGCTTGACCGAGAAAAATGAAATGATCGATGACCAGCTCTGTATTATCTTTATCCAATTGGATGGTGATTCTTTTCTTGTCTTGGGAATAGTTTCCATTGAGCAGGATGCGGAAGTCCAATTCCATGGCATTTTTCTGATTGAATTGGCCGCCGACGATGAATGACAACTGGGCATTGTCTTTCACATCAATGATGTAGCTGTTTTCTTCACCTTGTTTCTCTTCCATGCGCCATTGCCCGACAAGACGCTGTGCCTGCAGGTGGCAAACAGCGAGGAAGAGGAGGCAAATCAATATAATTCTTTTTTCCATGATGGATGATTATGAGCGTTTTCTGATAAGGGTCAGCCCGTCTCTCAAGGGAAGGATGACGGTGTCCACACGTTGGTCTTTGGCCACATGGTCATTAAACGAGTCGATGCCATGTGTCTGGGCGTCATGGTGGTAGCTGTCGTCCACCACATGGCCATCCCAGAGCGTGTTGTCGGCAATGATGAACCCACCTGGCCGGGTCAGTTGTAGGGCCATTTCATAGATGGCCACATAGTGACGTTTATCGCTGTCGATGAAGGTCATGTCAAACATCATTCCAAGACGGGGAGCCTCTGTCAAGGCATCACCGATGATGAAGGTGATCTTGTCGGCCACAGATGAGTTTTCTATCCAGGGACGGGTGAAATCCTCCAATTCGTCGTTGATCTCAAAGGTATAGAGGTGTCCGCCTTCCTCCAATCCCTCAGCCATGCAGATGGCGCTGTAGCCGCTGAAGGTGCCCACCTCAAGGATCCGTTGTGGCCGTATCATGGCCACGAGCATTTTCAGCAGTCTTCCTTGCAGATGTCCGCTGGCCATCCGTCCGGCCAGGAGATGGATATTGGTGTCGCGCCACAGCCGGTGGAGATAATCCCCTTCGGGTTCGATATGCTGGAGGATGTATTCCTCTATCTGTTCGGAGAGGGTCATCTGGCGGCAAGCAAGGCTTCGACAGCCAAGCGGTAGGAGTCGAGTCCGAAACCACAGATCACGCCTTTGCAGGCGCTGCTGATCATCGAGTGGTGACGGAACTCCTCACGTTGGTGAACATTGGAGATATGTACTTCCACCACAGGGCATTTCAGCGACCGGATGCAGTCGTGCAGTGCCACACTGGTGTGGGTATAGGCACCCGCATTGAGGATGATGCCATCGTAGTCGAATCCCACCTCTTGCATCTTGTCGATCAGCAGCCCTTCCACGTTGCTCTGGTAGTAGGGCAATTTTATATCTGGAAAGTGGGCGCGCAACTCCTTCAGGTATTGCTCAAAAGAGCAGTTTCCATAGATGCCTGGTTCTCTAACACCCAGCAAGTTGAGATTGGGACCATTGATGATTTGTATCTTCATATCGGCAATTTTTTATATCTTTGCATGCGCCAGGGTACAGGTGACCGACGTGGATAAGCAGGTCTGGAATCCTGATAAGGAGCATCTAAGTTACAAAAGTAGGAAAAATCATGGAAACAGACAAAAAAAACGTGCCGAATGTTGTCAAGGCTTATCGGCGGTATTTGAAATTGCAGCGCAACATGTCGCCAAATACAGTGGATGCTTATTTGCGTGACCTGGACAAGTTGTTCCGTTTCCTTGCTACCGAGAAAGTGTTACCAGAGGATGTGGTACTGTCTGATTTGCGTCAATTTGTGGCCGGGCTTCACGACATCGGCATCAGTGCCCGTTCGCAATGCCGCATCCTTAGTGGTGTGCGGTCATTTTACCGGTTTATGGTGCTTGATGGGCGCATGGAGCATGACCCTACAGAGTTGTTGGAGTCGCCTCAGTTGGGTGATCATTTGCCGGAGGTGCTCACTACCGATGAGGTAGACCGTATGGAGGCGGCCATCGATCTTACCAAATGGGAGGGTCACCGCAACAGAGCCATTATCGAGGTGCTCTTCAGTTGTGGCTTGAGGGTATCGGAATTGGTGGCTCTGCGGATTTCATCATTGTATCTCGATGATGGTTTTGTGAGGGTGATGGGAAAGGGAAGTAAGGAGCGGTTGGTGCCCATCTCGCCAAAGGCGGTGAACGAACTGATGCTTTGGTTTGATGACCGGTGCCACATGGACATCCGTCCCGGTGAGGAGGACTATGTCTTTCTCAACCGGCGGGGCGCTCACCTCACCCGCACGATGATTCTGATCATCATCAAACAGTTGGCTAAAGAGGCGGGCATCACCAAGACAGTAAGTCCCCACACGTTAAGGCATTCTTTTGCCACGGCATTGCTGGAGGGTGGAGCCGATCTGCGGGCTATCCAGGCGATGTTGGGCCATGAGAGCATTTCCACGACAGAGATCTACACCCATATCGACATGACCACGTTGCGCCAGCAGATTCTCAACCATCATCCACGCAACCTGCGGCACCGGCAGCATGACACATCAGATGATGAATGACGTCTCTGATGATTCTTCTTCTTTCTGATGCGGATAGATGATAGATTCGTCAGAAACCTTGTCTCTCTTTAGTAAAGACCTAATGACAATTATGAGCACAACCATCAAAACCCCATCAGAGAGACTGTTTTCAAAATATTGCAACTATTTCAGCAATAAACGCCTCTTTTTCACATCTTCCATCGAAGAGGGAGTCTATTCCATCACGCTCTTCGACCTCGACAAAATGGAGACTGACCAACTGATCCATCAGTTTGTACGTCATTTCCGTCTTCACAGAATCTCATCACCTTCTCCAGAAAAATCTGCGGCATAG
>CADCQC010000091.1 GCA_902803455.1 uncultured Prevotellaceae bacterium | reverse complement strand
TTCCTTGAACCAATTGTAGTCGGTCTTGTCGAGATTTTCCACCGCCTCGGCACCCGGTTGCACATTGATCCACCGTGAATAGCGCCATGCAGCCGCTCCTCCGCCACCGGGTTCCTGGGCAATGGTCAGTGCGACACGCTCATCAAAAGCGCCACAGAACAGAGCCATCTTTCCGGCATAGGAGCATCCCGTCACTCCGATATGAGCCATATCGATCTTCGTCACTTCCGGTCCCAGTTGCTGCAGACCATCAAGCAATCGGCTGAGTCCCCATGCCCATTCGCTATAGGCACCATTGTTTTTCAGTTCGGGATACAGACGATCAAAGGCATAATTGCCCCGACCGGCAGGTTTTCCAAACTGACTGTAGTTGTTGACCTGACGCTCTGAAAAAGTCATGGTAGCAATGGGCCGTGATTTGAAGATGTCGGCAGGCAATGAGATATGGCTCGTGCCGATCATCAGCGGATAAGGAGCGACACCCTGAGAAGGATAATGGATGAGCGCACTCAGTTTCAACTGTTGTCCATTGACTGTGACCGTCACCTTCAGCGTATCACCATCCATCTGTGCCTTGACAGCCGACGGGTCGACGACAGGCTTTGTTCCTATCTCATAATGCTGGATCTCCTTGGCAATCTCACCACGTCGGCGCGACCAATCAGCAAACTTCTTCACACGCCCTTTTCCGTCAGACCACTCCAATGGATCAGGAAGCGGGTCAACCCTTTTGGCTTCTGCTTTGGAAGGCAATATCGGTTGCACTTTGGCGCCCGTATTCTCCACCTGATAGACGAGGGGGATCTTGGTCACCTTCTTCGATTTTTTCATTCTCTTTTGCTTCACTTCAGATCGAGAACTGTTGTCTGAAAGCACATCATTGGCCGGCAGCAACGTCTGTCGTGCATTGGTTGTGGGGATGCCGACAGCAAATCCCATCAACAACATCAAAAAAAGTCTTTTCATCGTTTAAAAATGTAATTGCATTTCTTTATTCTTTTCAATCAGAAGAGGAAAAACCGCCTGCTCATGGTCTTTCGGCCAAGAGCACTGTGACCAGTTCTTTGTTCAGTCTTTCGACATCATACATGGGAGAGCCATCAGAATGTCGTGCCTCTATATCATCCAGGATCTCTTTCAATTGTTGTTTGCCCAACCGGTTGAGCACACCCCGTGTAAGTGGCTGGTCAAGCACAATGGACCATGGTCCCTTGTCATAACGGAGCGGTCCCCGGATTCTCTTGAGAAAGAACAGTTTTCCGAATGCAGGATATGTGGGACAGCCGAATGCGGCTTCGATTTCCTCCACCTGCAAACCTTGCATGACAAAGCGCACCTTCCAGACAGAAGATCCCGACACGCCACCAGAGCTGCGCAGGATACGCCCAGCCCCCCATTTCATCACGTCAGAGACCTCCATATGATCGGTATAAAATTTGCAATCAAACTGTATTTTGCCAGTGGGGTCACCATAATAAGACTCTCCAAGTTGCAAACTGACAGGACCGAAAACAGAATATCCCTTCTCATTCTCATACACGCCTCTAAAAATGTCAAGATGAGCCTCGAGCATTTCCGCACCGACAGTGTTTTTATTCTTCGCCCTCACATAGACATCCACCAGTTGGTGACTGTCTGGATCTCTCATCACCAGGATCTCGCGCCCCGTCAATTTCCACCTGCTGACCTCTTTGTTTTTACTTCCCGCCAGACGGTCAATATCACCATAATAGTAACCGTTGTGCCAGATGGCTGACTTTGGAACGGGGAGTTCCAATTCTTGTATCGGTTCGGTCCGCAATAAAGAGTCGCTGATTTCCCGGAGATATCTCGCGATTGACTCCATGCCATAATTGGCAATATACCCCTTCATTCGTAGGGTGTCGCCACTATCGAAGATAGCCGTGAAATAATGCGTCTGTCCGATTCCCACTTCACCATTGAGCCACTTCACCTCGCCTCTGAGGTCACGCGACTTCATCGAACTGGCGATGATGTCGCGGATGTGGTGAATCACCGTAGTATCGCCATAGACCGTGAAGCTGTCTCTGTCGGCATAATAGTCATAAGTGGAAATGGCCACCCGCTGATTGTCCTGAAGCACCGCCCTTGCAAATGAACCTACAAAACTCCCTTTTTGATATGTGGTGTAATAATCAAAGAGCGTCAGTTCACCTTTCGGCATCACCCCCTGCGCACAGACATGACAACAAGGCAATGACAACACTATAAGTGCAAATATTTTATAGAAAGCCTTCATCTGCATATCCTCCAAGATGATCTATGCCTCGAAAGGCTATTTGACATTCTTGCAACGATCCGTGTAGAACTGGCGGAAGTCAGACCATTTATAATAAGGTGCCTGGTCGGTAGGAACAGGCAGTGTGGCCTCCTCACCATTGAGCAGACATTTCAACAGGATATCGCTGCCTTTCTTTCCACGATAGAATACCAGCTGGATGTTGGATGCCTTGCAGGTTTCCCAGTTCTGATAACAGTTTTTCACCTCGTATGGGTCTTCCGGATCAATATCTGCTCCATTGATACCCATCAGGACGGTCAAGGGTCCTAAGCAGGTGTCATGGCCGAAACGCAAGTCGGCAATATGGTCGCTTGTCCCATCCAGCACGGCATCAGCCTTCTTGATGATATCCTCGAGAATGGGAATCATCTGATATTGCGGTGAGAACACCCATGAATAGGAACCGAGGTTGGAGGACTCCCATTGCTGCGCCAGCTCCTCATCGCTGAGGATATTTCCCATCATCCCCTCGTGACCTATGCTGGGCAAAGAGGTATACAGGTTGATCAGATCGCTGCCGATACGCTCCACATTACCCGGTAATCCTTCGGTACTCACAAAGACCCGTGAAACGATGTTTTCCCTTAGATGATCCTCATGTTTAAATTGGTCGCGGTTTTTCTCAAAGCGAGGTTTTGTTCTCGGGTACTGATGTTT
>CADCQC010000090.1 GCA_902803455.1 uncultured Prevotellaceae bacterium | reverse complement strand
GTTAATAATAAATTGAGAGAATTCTTTAATAAGGTAATAGGTTAATTCCTTAAGAATAACTGCTGAAACATTAATTGCTTGTATGCAACAGGCATTGTCTGTAGCCTGTGCTCTCTTGATTAGGTATAATCCGGCAAAACTCAACGCCCTATCGGATTATATTCGTATTGCGGTATTAGCCGTAGATGCTGCAAAGTTACGAAATAGCATCCAAACTTGCAAGAATCCTGACGTTTTTTTTCACGAAGTTATGATTTCGTGATTTTGGTATTTTTTTTCATCGTGGATACTATAGAAAAGATGGGGGAAATTGATGGGGGAAATATGGGGGAAAGGGGGAAAGGAGGAAAAACGACCAAGCTTGGTCGTTTTAAAGAATATGAATGATCACTGGCTGCCGCATGAATAATTACCTTATTAATTATTTACCTATTATTTATTAAATATTTTAAAGATATTTGTCATTTGTTTACATAGGGGTGCTGGGTGGATGAATAAGCATTGAAAACAAGATGGCCACCAGCTGCTCTTGAAGATACAAATAAAGGATGCCTTTTTTATAAGAAAATAATGAAAATATGCAAGAACAGATGATTTTTCCTTTTTTTTCTTTATCTTCGCATTAGAAAACTAAAACCTTTATCCCCTCCCCTACCATATTCGGAGAACGAATTTTGGAATGGGTTCAACTCTACGAAATCTAGGAAATATGAAAAGATTATCTATTATCCTCTTTGTGATGACATTTTTCGCCACAATGATGTCGGCACAAGACACGGCTGTCGCCAGATATGCTTATCTTGGCAAATTCAAGAAATCAAAAATCACCGTGAGCCTCTGGTTTGAGGAAAACAACAATGGTGTTGTCTCCGGTGAGATCGTCTATACCAACAGTAAACAAAAGACCCCGATGCGCGTCATCGGAAACGTATTGGTTGAGAATGGCATAAAAACATATACCTTGAATGAATATCAACGTCATGGACGTATTTCAGGGAGGATGCAAATCAGCCAAAAAATAAACAGCAATGCCATCAACGGTTCGTGGAGAAACGATGATGACCCAGACAAACCGACCTCCTATCAAATGGTACTCACCCCGGCAACCTTTCCACAAGGTAAAGGTGGTACCCTCGAATATAGCAGCGACCCAGCAGGGATCTACCACTATACCCACCAGCATTTCTGGAAAGGTGAGATTGGAGGTAGGGTCGAGATCCACAATCTGAAAGGCGATGCCGATAAGATGAGGGTATCTATCACTAAAAACGACCCTCATATAGCGGAATATGAGAGCCATCTGTATTTTGACGGAGGACGATTACATGGCGCAATAGAGACATGTGACCTGACCTTTGATATCCATGTGTTTAAAGATTTCGTGTGGGTGATCAATACTTCTGAAGGCACAGGTGAGTGCAGCGAGTTTGGAGCCTTCACCACTCTCAATGGGATATATCTGAAGGAATAAGTGGGCGGATGATGAGAATGGGGGATGGTGAATAATTTGTTGCTGTAATACAGCAACATACGGAACAAAGGGAGAGACACAAGGGAGGGCAGCTACACCAACCGCATGCATTAGACGGAGGGAGGAGTGGCTATTGGCTGAAAAAATCAGCGGGTTGGTTGAAAAAAATAGGGTGTTTTACATATTATCATTACTTTTGTCTACGTAAAAACTATCTATATAATATAATCAAATGATGAAGAAAAACGTTTTATTGCTCATGGTCTTAGCCGGAACACTGACAGTGCAGGCTAAGCCACACCTCTACACAGATAATAGTGGGGAGGTATACACTGGTGATGGGGATACATATACTTGGAATACATTTGCTGGGAATACATATACTGGGGACACATTTGCTGGGGATGGGGAGGTATATACTTTTCTGACCTTTGAGATGACGGATGGCAGCAAGGCTTCTGTCTCTACGACATCACTGACGCTGACCATCAACGGAAATATGCTAACGGTTGGATCGCAGACGTTCACCCTCACGAACCTATCAAAGATGTACTTCTCGACTACCGATGAATCAACAACCGATGAATCAGCAACCGGAATCGAGGAAATCACCTCACTCGATGAAGCTACCGAGATCTATGACCTACAAGGACATCAGATACAAAAAGAACAGATGAGGAAAGGCGTGTATATTATCAAGACAAAGAAAAAGACTTCTAAAATCATAGTGAAATGAAAATGATAGAACCTGCAAAAATCATAGTGAAATGAAAAAGATATATGCACTACTCACGGCACTTGTGCTGACGATAGCAGCCATGGGCCAGACGCTGAACGTTCGGGTAGGCAATGTCACCTATCTGTTTCCTGCCTCGCAGACAGACGTGATGACCTATGCCGACGGCACGACGCTGACCATCATGGGCAAGACGTTCACACTAAGCGACATCGATGTGATGACCGTGGATGAGACGAGCTTCACCGACAATGCCATCCATGTGGAATACGACGGCAGTTCAGCCACTGTCACCGTGGCAGGCAATGTGGCCCAATACGTCACGCCCACCATCAGCGGCGCTCACGTATCCATCACCCAAAGCGATGACCTGGCCGAGGAGATCACCTACAGCCTCAGCGGCACATCCACCGATGGCGAGTTTTACATGTCAGGCATCTACAAGGCGACCATCGAACTGAACGGTCTGACGCTGACCAACACCACACCTATCTATAGCGGCGCAGCCATCCACATCCAGAATGGAAAGCGCATCAAAGTGAAGGTTGTCAATGGAACGACGAACAGCCTCTGTGATGCCACTGACGGCACACAGAAAGGTTGCCTCTATGTGAAGGGACATGCGGAGTTTGCCCAGAAAGGCACGCTGAATATCGTGGGTAACGTGAAACACGGAATCAAGACAGGTGAGTATATGACGCTGAAGAACGCCACCATCAACGTGACTTCCGCCATGGGCGACGGCATCAGTTGTGCAGAGTATTTCCTCATGGAGAGCGGCACGGTGAAGATTCAAGGCACAGACGACGACGGCATCCAGTGTGATATAGATGGCGATGCCCCGACAGGCGAGACCACCGACCATGAGGAAGAAGACAGCGGCAACATCTACATCGAGGGCGGCACCATCAATGTCACCGTCACTGCTGCAGCGGCAAAAGGCATCAAGAGTGAAGGCGACCTGCGCATCAGCGGTGGCGACCTCACGGTGAGCACCACAGGAGGAGGCGTTTGGGATAGCGATGACAAGAAGACCAAGGCATCCGCCTGCCTGAGTGCCGACGGCAACACCACCATCAGCGGCGGCACACTCACCCTGACCAGTACGGGAGCCGGCGGCAAAGGCATCAGTGGTGACGGAAGCCTCACCGCCAAAGGAGGCACGGTGACTGTCAAGACATCCGGCAATGCTGTCGTCGCCACTTCCAGCGGCAGTATCTCGACGGTGTCCTCCTCTCAGCAACTCGACCGTTACAGCAGTGATTATAAGTCATCACCCAAAGGGATTAAGTTGGATGGTGCCATCACCATCAGCGGTGATGCCGTCATCAGCGTCACCACCACGGGTGCTGGCGGTGAAGGCATCGAGAGCAAGACCTCCATCGACATCACCGGCGGACAAGTGACCGTCAACTCCATTGACGATGCCATCAACTCCTCCTACAACACCTCTACCAACGGTACTGGCGATCTCATCATCAGTGGTGGCTGCGTCTATGTGCGTTCCACAGGCAACGACGGTCTGGATGCCAACGGCAACTGTTACATCAAAGGCGGTCTGGTGTACGCCATCGGTGCCACGTCGCCCGAGTTAGCCATTGACGCCAACAGCGAAAAACAGAAGAAGCTCTACTTCAGCGGCGGCACGTTAGTGGCCCTTGGTGGATTAGAATCGGGAGCCAGTCTTACACAATCATGCTACTCCACCAACTCATGGAGCAAGAACACCTGGTATGCGCTGACCGTCGGCGACGAGACCTTCGCCTTCAAGACCCCCTCCAGCGGTGGTTCGACACTCGTCGTGTCTGGCACCACACAACCCACGCTGAAAAGCGGAGTCACCGTCAGCGACGGCATCAGCCTCTTCGATGAAGCAGGCTATAGCAGTGCCACCATCAGTGGAGGTTCGAATGTCAGTCTCTCGTCCTATACAGGCGGCGGAGGCGGTCCTGGTGGTGGCGGCCACGGTCCTGGTGGCGGCGGAGGCTGGCATTGATACAATAACATCATGATTCTTACGTTTTACATATGGAACGAAGATATTGGATGAAGCATTCGCGACAAGAGAACATTAGTTATCTGGTGGTGTGGGGACTGCTTTTCGCAGCCCCCCTCCTCAGTCTGTATGTGCGCACGGTCAGTGACGCCAATGTCACGTTTGACTGGACAGAGGTGTTCATCGTGTGGCGGAAGTTTGCCGTCTATCTCCTGCTATTTCTCTTGCATAACTTTCTGTTGGCACCGTTGTTGGTATATGGCCGTAAGCGCGTAGCATACTTCTCCATCATGGCCGTATTGCTGACGGTATTCACCGTTTACCAATGCAACAGCAGACCCGAGGAATGGGAACGAAGAGGACACAGACCACCCCGTATGGAGCATCCTAGAGGATCTCAGCCACAGACAGACATCGAAGGCCAACGACTTCCGATGCCAGATGACAGACCCCACCCGCCACATCATCGAAAGAACCATCCCCCCATCTTCGTCGAGCACGACCTTTTAGCCATCGTGATGCTCCTTCTGATGTTTGGAGCTAATCTTGGCGTCAAGGGTTATTTCCGAAGTCGTGATGACCGCAAGCGTCTGGCCGACCTGGAGCACCAGAATCTGGAGCAGCAGTTGGAATACCTACGCTATCAGATCAACCCACATTTCTTCATGAACACGCTCAACAATATCCATGCCCTTGTCGACATCGACCCAGAGAAGGCAAAGGATACCATCCGTGAGCTATCGACGATGATGCGCTTTGTGCTTTACGAAGGCAACAAGGAGACCGTGGCGCT
>CADCQC010000089.1 GCA_902803455.1 uncultured Prevotellaceae bacterium | reverse complement strand
GTGGGTGCTGATGGATTCGAACCACCGAAGTCGAAAGACAGCAGATTTACAGTCTGCCCCATTTGGCCACTCTGGAAAACACCCCTGCTTCGTGGGCGTTGGCGGATTCGAACCGTCGACCCCCTGTCTGTCAGACAGATACTCTAAACCAGCTGAGCTAAACGCCCGTATCCACGAAACGGATGCAAAGGTAATGCTTTTTGTGTAACCCACAAACAAATCGGGCATTTTTTTCACATCTTGCCTGTTTTTTTTGGCTAAGGCAGACTTTTTATCATATACGACGCACCACCACCTTACTCTTTGACGGATCCACCCTCGACACCTGTATCTGTGTATGAATGCGGTCATTGAGCGCCTCCACATGGCTGATGATTCCCATTCTCCTGCCAGCCACCTGATGAAGTTGTTCGAGCGTGTTCATCACCGTGTTGAGACAATCCACATCGAGTGAACCAAATCCCTCATCGATAAAGAGCGTGTCCACGTACGCCTGATGGGTGTTGAGTTGTGAGAGAGCGAGAGCAAGAGAGAGGGAAACCATGAAACTCTCGCCTCCCGAGAGCACCTTGATATACTGTGGTGACTGTCGGCTGAAACGGTCTTGAGCGAGGATGGCCAGTGACCCCGACTCGCAGGTGAGTATATAGCGGCTATTGAACTGTTTCAAATATTTGTTGGCATGGTTGAGCAGATGGTTAAGGATGAAGCTCTGTGCGATGCGGCTGAACTTCATGCCATCAGCACTTCCGAACTCTCTGTCGAGCAACTCCCAGCGTTCTTTCTCCTGTCGGGCAGCCTCGCACCTAGCCACTGCCGCACGGTATTCCTCCCGGTTGGTCTCATTGGACTTGAGTTGGTTGTCCAACGTCCCAGCCTGTTTCCACCACTCGTCATACTGCTGTCCATCCGTCTCAATCTGTTGTCGGAGGTTATCCACCGTATCCGTATCCTCCATCTCAGGCCGTTGAGCAGAATGGAGCCGTTGCTGGTTGGTGATCTGTTCCACCGCCCCTTTTGCCTTCATCAACGTCTGTTGTATCCCCTGGTGTCTCTCTGCCATGGAATCCACCTCTTTTTGTCTCAAACCAGCCAATATCAGCAACCGCTCCTTATCGACCGTCGGATGTTCCCGGATAAACGCATCGATCTGTCCATGGCGTGTGTTCAGCGTTGCCTTGGTATTGCTGCATTGCGAGCCCCATGAACTCACCTTTTGTGACAACCGTTGCCATTGTTCCTGCGCCTTTTCATACCCTTCATCGAAGACCTCACCTTCTGCAGGTGATAGGTTGAGAAGCGAGGGCATACTTTCCATGACAGCCGACTTGAGATCCCGAATGCTGTTGATGGCCACCTGTCGGTTGCTGACACGCTGCTCAAGCGTGTTCACCCGTTTCTGCTGAAGTTCATACTGTCTGGCATCCTCCAAAAGCCGATTGATCAACGATTGATGCTCCGTCTTCCATTGCTCTCTCCATCCATCGTAGGAGATCACATCATCCAAGCTGTCCAACTCCTTGTCGTTCTCCGCAGAGAGCGACTGTGACTGCTGCATCAAGCTCTCCATTTTCAACTGCAGTTCCTTTAAAGACTGTTGGGCCTTTTGTTCCTCGACAGATACTTTTATCAGTGACACGTTCAGTTCATCAGCCACTTTTTGCCGTTTACCTATCGCTGTATTGAGTTGATTCACCTTCTCCTGCTGTTCATCGACGGTTTTCTTTATCTTTGCCATGACCGTCCTGGCCTCACTGAGTGAGGTTAATATTGAGTTGGAAGGAGTCTCCTCAAACGGCGGGAACGTCAAAGATACATTCACTTTCTCCACAAGAGTCACCGCCTCTTCATATGCTTTTCGGGTATGGTTCTTTTTTTCGTTGAAACCTTGTTGTTCCTCCTCCCATAGCCGTTGTTCCTTCAGATATCTGCGGTTGGCCTCTTGCAACAGTTTCTCATTGGCCTTCATTTTCGAGATAGCGTCAGTCTTTCTCTGCTGATCACGCTCGTAAAGATCCTTGATGGGTTTGATCACCGTCTCATAGTCAGGATCCGGCACGGTCTCATGCTCCACGTGCTGGCGGCAGAGCGGACAGATCTCCCCCTTGTGAAGCAAAGCCCTTGCGGCTTTAAAACTGTTATCCAAAGAGTCACGCCACAAGTCATAGGCATGTTCAGAATTCAAAGCCATTTTCTCCGCCTCTGTTACCTCATCGGCCAAGATTTTTTCCTTTACCTTGTATTCCTCTATGATTGCGAAGGTCTCCTGACAATTTTTCTCCGTCTGAGCGAGTGCCGACCGAGCCTCTTCAAGTGACTTGATTTTCTCTTCTGCCCCTGTGACGGCCAACAGTCCAAGGTGCAGCTGGTTGTCCTGTTGTTGCAACAGTTCTGGATGGAGCTGGTCTCGGTCAAACTGCTTTTGTGTCACCTCAGCCTGTATCTTCACCAGTTCAGCCCTGCTATCCAACACCTGCTGTTTCAATTCTTGGATTTTCTTTTCGGCGTCAGGCAGCTGTTTTTCCTTGTCGAGTCTCTGTGAGAGCAACTGCCGGCTCTTCTCTTCATTTCTCATGACGGCACGCAACCGTTCAGCAATGGCCTCTGCACGTTGCAGCATCGCCATATCCCGCTGCCGTTGGTTCAACCATGAGGTTACCTCATTCTTTTCAGTCAGTTCTTCCTCCTGTGTTTTTTCGACGATCCTGGTCACAGCCAGCAGATTCTGAAACACCTTTTCGATATTGGATCGTTCCTTCTCCAGTTCGACAAGTTGTTGCTCCGAGTCACGCACATCCGCCAGCCATGACCTTGCCTGTGCGGAGATGGTGTAGTCGTCGATGGTCCTTTTTTCTTCTTGGAAGTCATCCGATGCCACGATGTCCTGCTGTTCGTTCAGCACCCGTCGTGCCTCTTCAAGTTGAGACATCAGATTGGTCTCCATCTCCAACCAGCCAAGTTTATTTTTCCTGACAGTCCGTTGCTCATCCACTGCCTTTGCCTTGTTGCGGCACTCCTCCATCTTCAACTTCAACTGCTCCACCTCCTCATCAGGAAGCAACTGAAAAGCATCGGCCACAGCCTTCAGCGTCTCAAAGACCGTTTTTTTCTCACCGCAGAGGTCATGAATTTTTTTGCTCACTTCGGAATAGATGCCCGTGTGGGTCAGTTTTTCCAGAATTGCCGATTTCTCATTGGTGGCACTTTGCAGGAATTTGGTAAACTCCCCCTGTGCCAGCATGGTTGTACGGCAAAACTCATCGAAGGTGAGGCCAACGATTTTCGTGACCATATCTGTGGCACCTTTTTCCCATACTTGCTGATGGGTGAGATCAAAGAGCGTGTTTTTCGCACTCTGCAATTTTCCGTCCACTTTTCCACGTGAGCGGCCGACATACCATTCAGCCCGATAAGTGGTATCCCCGGCCTCAAACGTCAGCCGAGCCCATCCCTCGCCCGTACCACGGCGCAACAGCTGGGCTTTGTTGCCGATAGTGATCTCGTCGGTCTTGATGTTTTCTTTCTGACCAGCACGTGCCGCATTGTAATGTTGTGAGATTTTCACATTCTTCTCACTCAGGTTCTCGAATCTCGGAGTCTTGCCATAGAGAGCGAGACAGATGGCGTCGATAATCGTTGTTTTTCCCGCCCCCGTGGCTCCTGTGATCAGAAATACCGGTTCATCTCGCAAGATATCGCCCACGAAATCGATTTCCGCCTCTTCGATGGAGGCAATATTATGGATATGCAGTTTTATCAGTCTCATTTTGCGTTTTCTATGTCCATCTGTTTCAATACCACTTTCAGCAACTCCAGATAATCCTCCTCAGGCAATCCTTTGGATCTCAAATGCCTGGCCGCCACCTCAAGGGGACCCATCTCCCGCAGTTGGTCGGGCGTGAGGTCGATGATCTGCCTCTGCCCTTCATCCGTAACGGTTGTCTCTATCTTAAACGTACAGAAGCGGCACCTTTTCCCCTCAACCGCCTTGACGGCCCTCTCATTGCTGTCGAGCGGCAATCCGTTGTCGGACGCCACGCGCAACTGGATATATGCGGCCTCTTCCTCAGGCAAGTCAGACAACAGGTGCAATGCGTCCTCAAAAGGAAGTGCCACCTCAGGGATGGTGCGCACATGCCGGAGCGGCTGGAGCGGTATGACCCTCAACTGCGGCACCTCACCATGCCTCACCTCCGCGATGGTCACCGAATGCTCATACTCCTCATTGAAAGTGATGGGCAGCGGTGACCCCGAGTATCTCACTGCCGCGTTGTCCTCCGGCACCTGATGCGGCCGGTGGAGATGTCCGAGTGCCGCATAATCATAGCCCTCGCCCAAGCAGCCAAGCGGATAATAGTCCATCCCTCCCACGTCGTCAGACGACAGATGGTCAGGATTTTCGGTCACAGCGAGGTGCGCCATGAGCACCACGGGTAAATGCTCCGTATTGCGTTCCCCCACCCGTCTGAGTATCTCCTCAAAAAAGCATTGCTGCCGGTCGGTACCGGCAGGTGATGCCGGGAAATTCTGTTTGAACACATGAGGGACAGCCACGATCCATCCCTTCTCCCCTACCCGACAGATATGGTCATCGAAGCAAACACCCTGTTCATTCCTTGCCAATCCTCCGAAGACATGCACACGAAAATGATGCCATAGAGAGCGGTCGATTTCGAGTCGTGAGGCACTGTCGTGGTTGCCGGCAGTCACAAAGATGGCCATCTCCGGACAAGCCTCATGCAACTGCAGCATCGCCTCAGTATACATGGTTTGTGTAGCCACGGATGGCACAGAGGAATGATAGACATCCCCACTGAGGAGAAAGGCATCAGGGCGTTCTTCAGCCACGATCTGCCTCAGTTGGCAGAAGAGATGCTCAAATTCATCCTGACGTTGATAATCATAGAACTCATGGCCGAGATGCCAATCGCTGGTATGCAGTATTTTCATCATTTATCAGATTTACATAACAAAAATAATCATTTTTTTTCAAATTACAAAGCAATCGGCCATCTTTTATGCTCAATCAGTCATCAGGCCAACAGAAAGGGCCAAAATTCTTATCAGTCTCACTTTTTTTTATTATATTTGCAAAGACTTATTTCAACCATGACATTATGACGCAGTATCTTATCAAAAAATATGGGAAAGGTCTGGTTTTGGCCATCCTTTTCTTCTTGATCGGCTTTTCTGACGATCAATCATTCAATTCAGGTATGATGTCGATGGTATGCGTAGGCTTTTTTGTCTTTCTCATCCGCATCATCATGCTGGCGAAAAGCGGTAACAGCAAGAAAGTTGTATCGATGGGCAACAGTCTTATCCTCAGTGGTCTTCTCGTATTGTATGTGGTGACGCTGAAACCCCTCCGCCGTCTGATCCGCCACCTGCGCTACGGCACCTTTTGGGCGAAGCCCTACCCCTATTTGGCCATGTATGGCAGCGCCACCGACAGCCATGCCATGCTATCTAAATTCACGCCCCACTTCCACCATCCGAAAGCCCCTGCCGCAAAAGCCATCTTATGGCGGTTGCTTGTCAACGGTTCCCTCTATTTCTCCACCGATGCCCACGGACAGACGGCGCTTTTTCTGTACCCCTCCATGGCCGACACCCAAGCCGATGGTATCGACCGTGCCCTTGAGGAAACCATCTACCGTTTTTTGCAACAGGCCCAGGAACCCGACGGCACCCTCTATCCGGAAAAGGTGAAGAAAGTGATCTGTTATTATCCTAATCCGAAAGACAAAACTGAACGTAAAAGTTTTGACTACAAAAACCAATACCGTTTCGCTGACTTGCTCAACACCGGCATCGGTCTCAATTCCTACACTCGGGAGGAAGTGAACCACCTGTTTGGCATGAAGCGATTTCTCAAAGGACTTCCAGGCACTTTTTCTCCGAACTATTTCAAGGGTGAGATGCTGCTGTTGGAAAAGATATGGCCCGAATACATGACCTATGCCTACCTGTTTGGCATAGAGAAGACCGTTTTCTCAAAACTGTGCAACATGCTGCCCACCTCCAACGACAGTAAGTCCTTGCTTCCTCTGCTTCGCGACCATGCGACATACCGGAAAGTTTTGCACGACATGATGCACGCCATAGACGTTGCCACCCCAGAGGCTGAGGATTCCGTGGCAGGGCGCATGGGCCGTGTGCCCCTGGCATGGCATGTCGACGAGATCTACGACATCTGATCCACTCTTCCCTCATCATCAACTCTTATCAAAAACGACCTCATCATCAATCAAACATATCCCCATGCGACAATATAAGATTCCGGCAATCCTCCTTTTATTCCTCATTCTGTCACTCCCTTTGCATGCAGAGGAGCACACGAGATGGTTACCCTTCCTGCCCGAATGGTTGGAGATGGGACTATTCTTAATCGCCATCATCCTGGTGCCCGTGGTCGTCATCATTATCTTTGTGGGCATGTGGCGCAAAGTATTCAGCACGATCTGGTATATCATATCCCTCCAGCCTCTTCGCCGCCGCTTGTTGCGCAACAAGTTGTCGAACCAGATGGAATATTACCGTGACATCCCCGCCGAGGGAGACCTTCAGGTAGCCAACCATGTGTTGAACTCCGTGTCGTCAGCATGGATCGCCGACTACCAGGGTCTGTTTGGCGCATTGATCTTGCGGTTGATCAACCAAGGCGCCCTACTGATGCGGGAACGCGCCACCCGATATGGCGTAGAGCCCCGTCCGGTACTAAGCATCGGTCAGTGGCCCGACCAGAAACGTCTTGACAGTCTGCGTCTGTCGGCAGAGGAAAAGTACCTTGAGAAACAGTTTTTCCTGTTGTTGAAGGGAGCCGCCGGTAACGATGGCATCCTCCAGCCACGTGAACTTCAACAATACCTGCGTACGAATTCTGAGAACCACTTTCTCGCCGACCTCAAGACCTTCACTGAGCATCAGAAAGCGGCCATCAGCGATCAACAGACCGCCGTCCAACTGCTCGCCATGAAGAAATATCTGGTTGACGCCTCGCTTATCAAGGAACGAGGTCTGGCGGAGGCCAGCTTATGGCGTGAATATCTGGTCTATGCCATCCTCTTCGGTGTTGCCGACAAGGTGTGCGAGAATTTCGCGGAAGTATATCCCGATTTTTTCCAGACCAACGTGTTGGCTTCCGCCCAGCTCAACATTGTGGGCAACAACGGTTTGAAAGCCTACGTTTCCGCCGCCATCAAAGGAATGGAAGACGCCGACTCCAAATAAAAAAGCCGTCGGCTCTTTCATTTTTCATCTTTCATCTTTCATTTTTCATTTTTTAGGTCCTTTGTTGAATTTATAGGCGAAGGAGAACATGACATACCTCGGGATGCAATTGACCCACGATTCCGTGCGTCCCTGTGCATTGACGCTATACTGTTTGTTGGACAACTGATGAAGCAAGTCGAAAGCCGTCACCTTCAAGGTCAGTTTTTCCTTCCAGATAGAGCGTGACAGCTCAGCGTTCCATACCAGGTCATCCGTGTTCATCATCTTACTGCTGTATCCTCTCCGGCTGAACATCTTGATGTCGGTGGCCACCGACAATTTCACCCATGGGATGACATACATCAGTCGGGCACCATAGTTATAGTCGAAAGCACTGATGCGCTCGAAGTTCTCACGATCACTGGTGGAACTTCTCCAATTCACGTCCCCCAGGATGGATACGGTCAGTTTATCTTTCTGATACTCCACCTCAAGTCTCTCATGCAAGTTCCAATTGTTGACCACACTTTTTTCAGCCATCCCATCCACAAGCGTCGCCGCCGACACATATTGGATAGGGAAATCCACGGAATGGGTATAACCCACATCCACCCGCTGCTTCAGCGTCAGCCGTTTCTTACGGTCGACGGGACGCTGGTAACTGGTTCCCAGACTCCATGACCAGTTGCCGTTGATATTATCGCTTTTATAGGTATATGCACCCGTCTCCCTGTTATACAACGTACGAGTGCCCATGGAGTTGGTGGTGAGTTGCCCATTTGTCCACAGCTGCACAAATCGGCGTGTACTGTCGTTATTGAATTGGAAGGAGCAGCTGATGAAATGCGCCACCGATGGTTTCAGGTCAGTGTTGTGGATTCTGGTGACCAGCGGGTTGGTGGTGTTGTCGTGAGGCATGAGCGAAGACAGGTTGGGCCGGGAGACACTCATGTTGTAGGAAATCGACTGCAGTCCGTTTTTGCCACCCCACCGGTAAAAGCCCATACTGGGAGAAAAATTGGTATAATGGCGCCGCGCGATGGTGTCGAGTCGTCCATCCTGATACCACAATTTCTCATTGACAAAGCGTATGGGCAACGAGAGGGACAAGTATTGGTTGTCGTTGGAGCGCATGATAGAGATCTCCCCCTGGTAAGAGCGTGTGAGCAGTGTCTGCCGGTCGCTGTTGTCCTCATCCCGCACATCGAGGAGTTCTTCTCTCGCCGACGGCAACCAGTTGATCTCCTGCTGGTCTGCCGCCATCTCCTTGAGTCTGTCGAGTCTGTACATCTCATTGTGCTGGTCGTTCCATGATTGTGTGAACCCTATAGAAGGAGAGACCGACCAATTGTTGAGCATCTGCAACGTGTAACCGGCATTCGCCTGATACTGATAGTTGGATCCCCGGTTGTCGGTGTAGAAGCGGCGGTAGTCTTTGCTGTCGGTCTGTGCGAAGAACGTATTGTTCAGTGAAAAGCTCTCATTAGGTTTCTGCCGCCCATAAGAACCGGCAATATGGATGTTCGTATAGTCGCCCCAACTGAACTTCTTATACCAAAGCAGATTACCGTCGAGCGAGAGGGTTCTGAATTTGTTCATTCCATTATTGACGGTCTTGTTGATGATGGTCTGCCGCCAGGTGGAGTCCTCGCTGAGGGAGTAGCGGTCACCCTGGCTATAGCCAAGCGACACCCGACTATACAACATGAAAGGTTTGTTGATAACGAACTCATTATTGGCATTGAACTGGAAATTCCGTTGTCGGCTCCAGGACTGCGACGCCCCCAAGATATTGCCCTCGGAGGCGAACCGCTCGCTGTCAGTCCGTGAGAGGTTGTCGGCATCATTCCAGTTGAGAGAGACATCCGCCTCCTCATTCCAGTTTTTATCTTGATCCTCTGTACTGAGATGCATTCCCGTGCTCTTGGTCGTCGTCAGTCCTTGCGGCATGTCAGAAGGTCTCCACTCACCATCACTGCCCGGCCGACGCGTCTCATTCACATTATTGAGATTTCCGAAAAGGGAGATGCGTGAATGGTCGCCATAATAAGTGGCGAAGAGCCTGCTCATATAGCGTTTGTCGGTACCTATGCCACCTTCCACATTACCAAAATAGCCACGATTGTATTCGCGTTTCAGCTGCACATCCATCACATAATCTTTCTTTTCCACGTCGTGACCGATGAGTTCGCTTTTCTTGGTTGTCTTGTTGTAGACCTTGATGTCGCGCACGGTGAAATACGGCAAGTTTTCGAGCATGATTTTATTCTGCCCTTTGAAGAAATCCTTGCCGTTGAGTGTCAGATAGTCCACCTTCTTCCCATTGATGTAGATATCCCCATTGTCTTTCAGTTCGGCTCCCGGCATCTGTCGGATCAGTCCGTCGAGCATCGATCCCTCAGGCAAATTGAATGCCGCAGCATTATAGATGATGGTGTCACCTTTGTATGCGATTTTCACCCTGGTGCCCGTGACGGTCACGCCCTCCAGGTCATTCTCCCGCCAGATGTCGTCCATCTTTTTCTTCATCAGAATCCTCGGAATCTCGAAATAAGAATTTCGTGCAATATGTCGCAGAGCGTAATTGAGATAGGTATCCTCATACCCCTCAGCAGTGGCTTTCAGGATATAGTCCTCATGTGTTGCCGGCACATTGAAATGATAATAAGAAGAAGTGCTCCACACCGAACAGGTGATCGTATCGACGACGGTGGAGTCGCTGCGCATCAGTGTGACATGCGCCTTGATTTTGGCTTTGGTGAACGAGTCATAGACCTCACCCACCAACTCGATTTTCCGTTCCTTCTTCTTCTTGACACTGGTGGAATCATTCTGTGCCATCACCGGCAATCCCAAAACGATTCCCATCCATACAATGAATACGATTCTCAACATGGCCGCAAAGGTAATGAAAAGCGAGTGTAGAACAAAATGAACTGTTCATTTTTTATTCCGGGGTGCACTTTTCTACGCATGAAAATCAACATGACGAATCAGCAAGAGAATGTTGAAAGAAACAATGAAAAAGAATCTTAAAACCCATGGGGATTTTTTTGCACTTCCTTGGTTTTTCATTATCTTTGCGCTTAGTGCGACAGACGTTTTGTCACCACACCATCATCTATCATCCTAATACAACAAATCCATGAGAATCAAAAGTTTTTTGGCAATAGCGATGACCATGTTCGCTCTATCCGCCACTGCCCAGGAAGCCCTCTGGAGCGGCAGTCAAGTCAAGTCACCCGTTGTCAACAGCGACGGAACCGTCACTTTCAATCTTTTAGCCCCCAAGGCCTCGCGTGTGGTCGTGACGGGTGATTTCCTCCCCCCAGTCGTTGTTGACACGCCGAATGGCAAGCAAGAGCGTCCTGGCACAGCGGAACTCACCGAAGGCCGTGGTGGCGTCTGGTCTTACACCACCGGCAAACTATCCCCCGAGCTCTACAGTTACTCATTCAGAGTGAACGACATGTCGATCCTCGACCCTTCCAACGTGTATGTGAACCGCGACATCGCCTCCATGACAAATATCTTTATCGTCAGCGAGTCAGCCGGCGACCGAGGCGACCTTTATCGCGTGAACGAGGTGCCCCATGGCGACGTAAGCAAAGTTTGGTACGACAGTCCCACATTGAAGATGAAGCGCCGCATGACCATCTACACCCCCGCCGGTTACGACAAGGGCAAGAACTATCCCGTGCTCTATCTGTTGCATGGAGCCGGAGGTGACGAAGACGCCTGGACAACCCTTGGGCGCGCCGCCCAGATTCTTGACAATCTGATCGCCACCGGCAAAGCCAAGCCTATGATTGTGGTGATGCCCAACGGCAATCCCTCCTGTCAGGCAGCCCCAGGCGCTTGGAGCCGCGGCATGTATCAGCCCTCTTTCACAGAGAGTATCACACCTGCAAATGCCCCTGCCGCAACGATGGACGAGAGTTTCCCCGACATCATGAAATATGTGGAGAGCCATTACAAAGTAGGTAAGAGCAAGCATCAGCGAGCCATCTGCGGTCTGTCGATGGGTGGCGGTCACACCTTTGCCATCTCCAAGCGTTTTCCGACACTCTTTGACTACATCGGTCTGTTCTCTGCCGGCCTGCATATCGGCGACCGCCAGACCCCATTCTACGAAGGGTTGCAAAAAAACAAGGAAGTTCAGCAGCAACTGTCAGCCCTGTTTGGAGGTCATCCCCGTCTCTACTGGATAGCCATCGGTAAGACCGACTTCCTTTACCAGCAGAATGCCGACCTGCGCCGCTATCTTGACGAGAAAGGCTATCCCTACGAATACAAGGAGACAGACGGTGGACACATCTGGCGCAACTGGCGCCTGTATCTGACCGAATTTGCCCAGAAGATTTTCCGATGACATCCACCCTTCAGACCATCCTCGTGACCGCCATCGTGGCGTTGTCGGTGCTGTATCTTGCCCGTCGTGTGTGGCGAGTATTGCGCCACGCCGATGATCCATGCTGGGGTTGCGAGGGTTGTGCGCTGAAGGAAATGAAAAACCGTCAGAAATCCAGTAAAGGAAAAAATCCGCCCTGTGGAGATAAAAAAAGGCCGAAAAAGTTTGGCAATGTCAAACAATAGCCTTACCTTTGCATTCGCATTTAGAAAATGGTGCTTTGGATGAGTGGCTTAGTCAACGGTCTGCAAAACCGTCTACGGCGGTTCGAATCCGCCAAGCACCTCAGAAGAAGAGAGGATTTGCCGAATGGCAAATCCTTTTTTTGTGGCAGGAGGTGGCGGCGCCATCCACTATCATCCATAAAAAAGCGAGGCATGAAAGCCTCGCTTTTTTATTTGAGTTGCCTAGGAAGACCTAGGAAATACTAGGAGAGCCTAGGAAGACCTAGGAGATTCTAGTATGACCTAGGAGATTCTAGGACATCTAAGGACATCTAGAAGCGGTGTCAGTTGTTGACAGAGCCGCCGACGATGTCGAGCAGTTCGTTGGTGATCGCCTGCTGCCGGCTCTTGTTGTATTGCAGGTTGAGCTCACGCAAGAGTTCGTCAGCATTGTCGGTCGCAGTCTGCATGGCCACCATTCTGGCAGCATGCTCAGAAGCGTTGCTGTCGAGCAGTGCCGTGTAGAGCGAGAGGTGCGCCAGTTTGGGGATGAGCACGCCGAGCACGGTCTCCATATCGGGTTCTACAAGGAAATTGTCGTTGAGCGGTTTCACGTTCTCTGCCTCTCTTTCCTCATCCTGCTTGTGGTGCTTTTCAGATAGTCCTGCGCCTTTT
>CADCQC010000088.1 GCA_902803455.1 uncultured Prevotellaceae bacterium | reverse complement strand
CACCGAACCAAACGTCCAGTATCTGGTATATGATTTCCCAAAATAAGGGAAGGGGTGGCATACTCATCAGGGTACGAGTCTGCAAAGTTAACCACGATGTATAGGGAAATCGACAACGGGACAGATTTTGATTATTCCTGAATCAAAAATTTAGAAGAATGCTCAAATATCATGCAAAAATAAGGTGAAAAAGTAGCGAAATTCTTCTTTTCTTGCGCCATTAAATATTATTTTATAATTTTGCGGTGTGGAAGCGACGCGAATTTGTTGTCCTAGGAAATCTGGCGACTTGTGGTGTGTGAGAACTCTGTGGCACTCTGCCTTTTCCTAAATACGGACACGACCCTAACAATGAGCGAAGAAAAATGAAAACAGCCATAACACCGGAGCAAGCGCTCAAACAAATAAAAAACGGACATCTTGGTCAACTGGAAGGAATGGATGAACAAGGCCTCACTCATGTTTTCGATGATGCAAGTGATGTGATCCTGCTGACCTACCACCAGAACAACCAGGTGACTCCTGCTGCCATCATCAAGGAAAATGAAGATGAGATTCTTGAAAATGCCGCCAACGCTAAGGGTTGCATGCTCCGACTTGTCTGCGGTCGAAACCATGACCTATTGATGAATGACATGATCATCATCAAAAATGTCGAGAGCTTATTCCCCGAAGGCATTGACTTCTCATGGGATGTAGAACACGCTGAATCTACAGACTTCAAGCTCCGAATCGACCTCTACATCATCACCCAATAAACCATTATCGTTAACTACAGGGACATCTCGCTCATCGTGAGGAAAAGTCAAGAGAAATAAAATCATGTAAGCATCAAGATAATACACCTAATACATTTTATGAGCAAATGAAGAATATGAAAAAAATAATTTTATTAGCAGTTTTAGTGGCTGCATTTATGCCTTCCATGGCACAACAAGTGAAATATTCTGTCAATGGAACCTATGACAAAGAAGGCAAAAAAGTATATCTGATAGACAAATTGACAAGCAATGCTATCGACAGCATTGTTGTTTCCGGCGGCAAGTTCTCATTCAAAGGCTCAGCAGAAAAGGACGCTATTATGGGTGTCCGAGCAGAGGATAAGGAATGGGTGACAGTATTCTTCAACGACGGCACACCGGTGACGGTCAATGTCAACGACAGTACCTTGAAAGGTTCTCCACTCAACGAGCGTCTTCTCAAGTACGATTTAGAGCAGGAGGCCCCTATGAGGGTTCTGAGAGCAAAGTTATCCAAGATGTCCAAATCTGAGATGGAGGAGCATGGTGAGGAAATCATGGAAGAAATGAACAAAGTGCTCGACAGTCAGATAGCTTTCGCCTGCAAGGTATTCAAAGAGGAGAGCAACTCGCTGATACCTCTGCTTTTCTCTCAGCTATATTTCTATGAAAATGGCGTGGAAGAATACGACGAATTGGTCAAAAAGCAATTACCATTTACCAGTCATCCTTATCTTAAGAAGGCAAGAGACGAGGTGTATGAAGTGATGAAGCCAGAGGAAGGTCCGAAGACAGCTTTTATCGGTCAGCAGTTCACCGACTTGGAGATGGCCGACCCTGATGGTAAGATGCACAAAATCAGCGAACTTGTAGGTGAAGGGAAGTGGGTGCTTGTCGACTTTTGGGCATCATGGTGCGGTCCTTGCCGCCAGGAAATGCCCAATGTGCTTGAAGCCTACAACAAGTTCCACGACAAGGGATTCGAAGTGGTTGGCATTTCCTTCGACCAGAAAAAGGAAGCATGGGTAAAGGCTATCGAGCAAATCCAAATGCCGTGGCTGCAACTCTCTGACCTGAAGGGCTGGAAATGCGCCGCCGCTCCTGTTTATAAGATTGATGCCATCCCCGACAACATCCTCATCGACCCTCAAGGTAAGATTGTTGACCGTGCTCTTCGCGGCAGACCACTGCATAAACGTTTGGAGAAGATCTTCGCAGAATAACCTTATTTGAAAATAGTACTATTTATAGCTGCTGGTTCTGTAAATTGATGGAATTACAAACAGAACGACTTATACTGAGACCATGGCTCGAGGAAGATGCTGGAAGTCTTTTCCTTTATGCCAAGGACCCTGCTGTCGGTCCCATAGCCGGTTGGCCAGCCCACCAAAGCGTGGAAGAGAGTCTGGAAGTCATTCGAACCGTGTTCTCAGTTCCTGAGACATACGCCATCATCTTACGTGAGACGGGAATGCCCATCGGTTGCATTGGTCTAAAGACAGGAAATTCCACTGACCTGACAGACCAGATTGACGAATGTGAGTTGGGCTATTGGCTTGGCGTGCCGTATTGGGGAAGAGGGCTGATGACCGAAGCGGCAACGGAGATGATACGACACGCCTTTGAGGACTGCGGCATGAATAAAATATGGTGTGGTTATTATGACGGGAACATCCGTTCCAAGCGGGTTCAGAAAAAATGCGGTTTCACCTATCAATGGAAGACCGACAACGTGGATGTCCCACTGATGCATGAGACACGCAGGGGATTTGTCAGTTGTCTGACAAAAGAAGAATGGATGAATCGCAATAAGAAAGAGAAGTTGCCCCATGTGCTGTTGAATAGTACTTGGAAACACATATCGGATAATGCGACAGAAATATCGCTTCACGACCAATATATCACGAAGTTCATCCGAGAAGGTAATGATATTATTCTGTTCTTTGAAGAAGGTTTTTTTATAGACAAGACTCACCCAAAGAATAACACTGGAGAGCATCAATTTTCCACATGTTCAGCCATCATTTTACAAGATGGAAAGCTTATAAGCAGTGAAGAAAGATTAATGGATGGAAAAGATTCTCCCTCTCATTCAATTCATGAAGGATTACTTTTTACGGATCGTTATAGGGACATGCTTGTCGGTAATCATACATGGTCTCCTCAAAAACAGCTTTTCAGTATAGTAGCCTTTCTTGAAAGCCCTTCACTCTATTTGGATTTGAGGTTTCATTGTTCAAACATCATCATTTGCTGGGATGAATTTGCTCATGGAGATTGGGTGGACAGATGGCATGATCTATGGAAAGCGGAAAGGAAATAGAAGATCACCATCAAAACGACAGAACCATAGGAGGGAAGAAATGAGCTCTACACCCATCGAATCAGCTTACACGATAGAGAGGTATACGGCAGAGATAGATGCTGGCTCATATATCAAGGACTTCCATGATGCAGACTATTTCATCAAGTTCTGCCAACAATGTGGGAACTATGGCCGCAGGTATGGATGTCCTCCATTCGATGATGACCCGCTGTCGGTCATCGAGGCATACGACAACGTGCGCATCATTGGCGTGAAGATCATTCCCCATGACAAGACATTGCCATTGGAAGCAGCCAACGAATTGATGGAGCCTGTGACCAACGAGTTGAACAAGGAACTTCTGGAAATGGAGAAATCATTGGGCGGCATGTGTTTCGGCTTTGTCGGTTTCTGCCCCTACTGTGGCGGCGCCCCATGCGCACGGATTGAAGGGAAGCCATGCAAGCATCCCGACAAGGTGCGGCCTTCGCTTGAAGCTTTTGGCTTCGACATGGGCAAGACCGCTAAAGAACTGCTCGGACTTGAAATCAAATGGAGCAAGGGTCTTTTGCTTCCTGAATATCTGACCTTGGTATGTGGTATTTTTTACCATAGAAAAGGCCATGTCTGAGTTTCTCTTATCCTCTTTTTCATCAATTTATGAAAATCCACGCAGTAGTCATCAAATCCGACTATCCACATTCAATAATATAACTTATCATCAAGCCGTATGGAGGAAAACAGATGCACCATTGACCACATCACCTACCAGATTCATCATAACCATCATCAAAGCCATCTTCATAGTCATCATCATCCTCGTCATCGTCCATTCCCACTTGCATGCCAGGTTTACCTGCCAACCTGTCTTCCTCTGCCAAAGCTTCTCCGTCAAGACTGCCTTCATCGTAAGTGTCAGAGATGGGTTGACTAGCTGAAACATTCTTGACCTTTTTTTGGGGGGATACGGTATCGTTCTTCGTACTGTCTGCATGTTGGACTTCCGAAGGCATTACAGCATATTCCTCCACAGCGGTGGGCTGGTCGTCAGCCTTTTTCTGCTCTTGACCGCATGATACCAGAAAAAGGACGATAGTAAAAAATGCAAATCTTATTCTCATGTATAGAAGTCATTTTATTGAAGTCACCAAGGATAAATCACAAATATGGAGCCAATGGTTCCCTTTGCCATGTTACCAGCCGACAGGGTTTCTCGCAATTATTTCACAAAGGTAAGCAAAAGTTGGGTAATATCGTGGGACATGAACAAGGATTTCATTGAACAAATCAAGCTACTCGTTGAATAGATTTTTGTAAAATGCTTTATCTTCCTATATTTGCAGCGAAAAAATGAAGCGATAGAAATGAAGAAAGTTTTGATTTTTACGATGCTTGTGGCATCAGTGCCCATGCTGACTTGCTGTTCGGCAGAGGACCCGTTTGAAGAATTCATTGACAATGGTTGGAACAAAGGCGGCAACATGACCGGAGGCAATGGCAGTTCTGCCACGACTGGCGAACTAGCCTCCTTGGACATAGCCATAGACAAATCGTCGGCAGAGCCGACAGAGGCAGCAACAGCGTATTTCCCTGATGAAGAAGACATTCTGGAAAACAACTCCTTCCCCACCGAAGTGACGATAGATCTATCCAACCCTGTCACAAAGACAGAGAACGGAGTGGAGGTGATGGTCAACGGCGGTCATGTGACAGTCAACCACGGTTCTACCAAAGGTATTTGCTACGTATTGAGCGGCACGACCACCAATGGTTCGCTGACCGTAGTGGGTGACAAGAAATACGCAGTCAAGCTCAATGGTGTGAACATCACCAACCCCGACTCAGCCGCGCTGAATCTGCTGAGTGGCAAACGCGCCTACGTAATCCTGGCCGACGGCACCACCAACACCTTGGCCGACGGAACGGACGGCAGCCAAAAGGGAGCACTCTACTGTAAGGGCAAGCTGATCTTCAACGGCAGCGGTTCGCTCTTCGTCACGGGAAACACCAACAACGGCAT
>CADCQC010000087.1 GCA_902803455.1 uncultured Prevotellaceae bacterium | reverse complement strand
CTTTACAAGTTGTCACAAAAAGGCACCTGAAAATGCTTATCCGTTATGTCAACCAATTAGCGACAATCTGAGTAACAGGCAAAAAAAATGGGGCTCCGCCGAGTCCCTACCTTGTTAACCTTAAATCTAATACTATGAAAAACACATTGCAAAGATAAGCACAAAATCCACAATTTGCAAATCAATTAACAAATTATTGTATTTTTTACCCTTTTTCTTGATTTATATCAATTCAAAGCCACAAGATAGGGCGGCTGTTAGAATCTTTTAACAAAAAGTGCGTTTTGGTTTCGAACTGAAAGCGTCCTTCCTGTCGTTCATTTGTCTCCTTGCAAATAGGCCATATACTCCTCATAACTGATGTAACGACCGCCCATTGACCGGAGGTGGGGTGTCTCAAACTGACAGTCTATCATTTTTCCACCTAAATGCTGCATCAATTTAGCCAGAAAGATCAAAGCGAGTTTGCTGCCGTTGGGAACCAAGGAGAACATACTCTCGCCCATGAAGCATTTTCCGATCGTAACTCCATATAGTCCGCCCACCAGCCGGTCATCCTCCCACACTTCGACACTGGCAGCATACTGGCGGTCATACAACTGGTTATAGGCCTCTTCGATATGTTCTCCAAGCCATGCTCCCTGCTCGTTGATACGTCCGTTGACTACTCCACACTGATGGATGACGTCTTTGAAAGCCTTGTTGATTGTCATCTGATACCGGTCTTTCTTCAGAAGGGTGCGCATGGAATGGGAGATATGGATCTCATCCGGAAAAATGACAAAACGCTCCAACGGACAAAACCACAAAGGCTCGTCGTTCCCCCGGAACGAATACCATGGGAAGATGCCATGCTGATATGCCAACAGCAGGCGGTTAACCGACAGGTCACCGCCTACTGCTATCAATCCATCGGGCTCACCCAGATATGGATCAGGAAATATCAGTCGTTCATCCAGTTGGAATACCATCTGTATTATTTGATATTGTCGACCATATTGAACAGTCGGCTCCACCTGACTTTCGGTCCCACCGTCTCAGGATTGAGCGACAGCCAGATGAAGATCGGTTTTCCTACCACATGGTCCTCCGGCACGAATCCCCAATAACGTGAGTCGAGGGAGTTGTGGCGGTTGTCACCCATCATCCAGTAGTAATCCATCTTGAAGGTATATTCATTGGTCTCCTTGCCATTGATGAAGATTTTGCCATCCTTCACCTCCAGTTGGTTGTCCTCATAGACACGGATGGGGCGCTCATAGACAGCGATATTGTCGAGTGTGAGGCGGATACTCTTTCCCTTGGCAGGAATCCAGATGGGTCCGTAGTTGTCGCGTGTCCAACCGGTATTGGCCGTGACGGGATAGGTCTTTCCCATATCCACCATGTCGCTATCGGTCACCTCACGCACCTCGTCCACCAGGTCTGTGCGCTTGGCCAGTTCCTGCGCGGCACGGCGGGTCATCGGCATATAGCCATACATGTTGCTGCTGGTCAGGTCTTCCATCGTGATGTCGAGGTTGACCATCAACTCATCAGGCAGCACTTGTTTGGGACGTGCCCAATAACTATACTGCACATTGTCGGGCTCCTTGTTGGGCTTGCCGTCAAGATAGATGATTTTGTTCTTGATCTGCAATGTCTGACCAGGGAGACCCACACAGCGCTTCACATAGTTCTCACGACGGTCGGTGGGGCGGGCAGTCAGCACACCAAACTCATTGGTGCTCTCTTTGATGAGACTTGCGCCGAGGTTGATGATCTTGTGATAATAGTCCCACTGCTCCTGTGGTGAGAGCGAGTCGGGCTGCTCAGCACCCTGGTAGTTTTTCATGCCCACCATATAACACATCTGGTAATAATCCTGGGCCTGATATTTGTCTGCCATCATCACACTGTCGCCAGCGGGATAGTTGAACACGACGATGTCGTTGAGCTCCACCTGTCCCAGTCCTTTGACACGGCGGTAGTCCCAGTGGGGCCACTCGATATATGATTTGGTATTGAAGATGGGCAAGGTATGCTGTGTGAGCGGCATGGTAAGCGGTGTCTGCGGGATGCGCGGACCATAACTCACCTTACTCACAAAAAGATAGTCACCTCTGAGCAACGATTTCTCCAAAGAACTGGATGGGATGACATAGTTCTGGAAGAAGAAGATATTGATGAAATACACGGCCACGAGGGCAAAGATGATGGCATCCACCCAACTCATGACGAATCTCACAGGCCCATCAGACTCTTTCCACCACTGCCAGTTGATTTTCTTGGTGATATAGATGTCGTAGATCAGGGGTACGATGATCAGTCCGAGCCAACTTTTCACCCAAAACAGGAAAAGGAGATAAAGTGCGAGGACAATGATAAATTTTGTCCACTGCACTTTCATGTTGAGTTTTGCTTTACGTTTGTCTATCATTGTCGTAACGTTTTTCTTTTAGAATTTGAACAGGTCACTGGTAGTGAGCAAACCGCTATGTGTGGCGGTATATTCCGCAGCCAGAACGGCCCCCAAGGCAAACCCTTTTCTGGAATGCGCGTCATGAGTGATGGTGATGCTGTCGGCATCAGAATCATAGGTAATGCTATGGATACCCGGCACCTCACCACGACGTACGCTGTTGACTACCAGTTCATTGGCTTCATGGCTGTCGCTTCCGGTGACCTCACCATCGGGATTGAGCAGCGTCCCTTTCACCCAAGCGGTCTTGCGGTCCATCTCGCCCAAGATCTCTTCTGCTAAAGTGATGGCCGTGCCAGAGGGGGCATCAAGTTTATGAACGTGGTGCACCTCTTCCATCTCAACCTCATATTGTGGAAAACCATTCATGATACGTGCCAGATAGCGGTTGACAGCAGAGAAAATGGCCACACCGATGGAGAAATTGGATGCCCAGAACAAGGTCTGTCCACCCTCCGTGCACAACCGCCGGATCTCATCCCCATGTTCGGCCATCCACCCTGTGGATCCCGACACCACCTTCACATTTTTGGCAAAGGCTTTGAGGTAATTGCCGTAGGCTGCCATGGGTGCAGTGAACTCAATGGCCACGTCTGCGGAAGCGAAAGCCTCCGACTCAAAATCCTCCTGATTATCAATATCTATGACACACACAATCTGATGGCCTCTTTCAAGAGCAATCTGTTCGATCATCTTGCCCATTTTGCCATACCCTATCAGCGCTATTTTCATGACTTTAATGATGTTCTGTTATCGTTAACATGGGCAAAATTAACAAAAAACGGACGAATCACGGCATTTTGTTTCTTAAATAATTGAAATGGCGCCGTTTTCATCACTTAAATCATCGAAACATATATTTAAATGATTTAATCGCCACTTATTTATGCCCGAAAAAGAAAGTTCCCCACAAGCCCAGAAGACCTGTGGGGGAACTTATCGTTGTGTGAGAAGAATGCAGTTTAAGCCTGGGCTGCCGGCTCCACAGCCTCTTCTTCCTGGATCTTGCGGCCCATGGTGAGATAAGCCGTAGGAGCAGCGATGAAGATGGATGAGAGCGTACCGAAGATCACACCAAGAATCATGGCAAACGAGAAACTGCGGATGCTGGCACCACCGAAGATGAAGATACACAGCAACACGATCAAGGTAGACACAGACGTATTGATAGTACGGGCAAGTGTCTGGTTGAGCGAGTCATTGAACAGTGTCTGCAGGTCACGTTTCTTGTAGAGTCGGAGATTCTCACGCACACGGTCGAAGACCACCACCTTATCGTTGATGGAATAACCGATGACGGTGAGGATAGCACCGATGAATGTCTGGTCGATCTCAAGTGAGAAGGGCACGATACCCCAAAGAGCGGAGAAGAAACCGATAACGATCAAGGTATCGAATGCCAAGGCGACGATAGAACCGACAGAGAAGGCCACGTTGCGGAAACGCAAGAGGATGTAGAGGAAGATGGCGATCAGAGCGACGATGACACTGATGATGGCCTTGTTGGTCACATCACGAGCGATCGACGGTCCCACCTTGGTGCTGCTGATGATCGATCCACCCTCACGCACTTCAGGATCCTTGAAGTCAGCCTCGTTGGTCTGAGTGATGATACCGGCCTTCTTGAGAGCCTCGAAGAGTTTGGTCTCTGCCTCATCGTCAACAGTCGGACTGTTGGACTCGATGTTCCAGTTGGTCGACACACGCACGGTCTTGCCATCGGTACCGATAGCGATCACGCTGGTATTAGCCTCTTTACCTGAATTCTCACCCACAGAATTGACGAACGTACCGGCGAGCGCCTCGCGTACATTTTCTACAGGAGTCTCCTTAGCCAGGGTCACCACATAGTTACGACCACCGGTGAAGTCGATACTCTTGCTGAGACCACGGATAGCGAAGAATCCGATGAAGATCAAAGCCAGGATACCCCAGAGGGTGAAGGATTTCTTGTATTTGCTCATGAAGTTGACACGCACACCTTTCATGAAGTTACGTGACAATGGAGTGTCGAAAGTGAGGTTGAGCCACTTGTCTTTCTTCATGCGGTTCTCATAGACGATACGTGTCAGGAACACGGCGGTGAAGAACGAACAGCAGAGACCGATGATCAAAGTGACGGCGAAGCCTTTCACAGGACCTGTACCGATCAATGCCAGGATGACACCAGTGATGATAGAGGTAAGGTTGGAGTCGAAGATCGCCGAGAATGCATTGCTGTAACCACTGGAGAGCGCCTGTTTCACGTTCTTTCCGGCAGCGAGCTCCTCTTTCGTACGCTCATAGATCAGCACGTTGGCATCCACCGCCATACCGAGCGTGAGCACGATACCTGCGATACCCGGCATCGTCAGTGCCGACTGGAAGGACGCCATGATACCCATGGTAAAGAAGAGGTTGAGGATCAGGGCGCAGTTGGCCATCATTCCAGGAATGAAACCATACATGAGAATCATGTAGAGCATCAAGACGATGAAGGCCACGATAAAGGAGATGATACCCTGACGGATGGACTGTGCACCGAGAGACGGACCAACGACTTCCTCCTGTACGATGCGCACGGGCGCCTTCATACGTCCAGACTTCAGCGTGTTGGCCAAGTCTTTGGTATCCTCAACAGTGAAACTACCGCTAATCTGTGAATTACCGCCAGTAATCTCCTGATTGACGTTAGGAGCACTGTAGACCAGGTCGTCAAGCACGATGGCCACAGGTTTGCCTACGTTTTTCTTGGTGAGGCTTGCCCACTCGCGCGCGCCATCCTCATTCATTTGCATAGTCACCACAGGACGACCTGTGAAGTGATCAAACTCATCCTTGGCACTCTCGATGACATCGCCCTCAAGGGGTGCGCGGCCATCATTGCCCGTCAGACGCAGGCAGTAGAGCTCATAGATACGCTTGTTGTTGGCCAGACGGTCGGAGGGCTTGGCACTCCAAAGCAACTTCACATCAGAGGGAAGCACCTGTGATGCCAATTCTGAATGCAGGAACACGTTGATGGCGGCAGTGTCGGCCACATTTGCCATACCGACGATAGGCGACTGGTCGCCATTGACCATCAGCTTCGAGAGCAATGGATGCTCTTTGGCAGCCAGTTCAGCAGCCTTCTTGTCATCGGTCTTCTTATCGGCAGTCTTGTTCTCACCCAGAGTCAGGCCCTTCTCCTTTGCAGGAGCAGCGGTAGAGTCAGCGGCAACAGCCTTCTCATTGGCTGTCTCAGTGCTGTCAGCTGTCTCACCACCGGCGAGACGGCCATCAAGTTGCTGCAGGTAAGGAGCGATTTCCTGAGAGGCATAAGTCTCCCAGAACTCCAGGTTGGCGCTACCTTGCAGAAGTTTTCTCATACGCTCGGGGTCTTTCACACCCGGCATCTCAACCATGATGCGTCCTTCCTGTCCCTCCAGCATCTGGATGTTGGGCTGGACGACACCAAATTGGTCGATACGGTTGGTTATCACGTTTTTGGCATCAGCCACGGTCTCAGAGACCATCTCTCGGAGAATACTCTCCACCTCGCTATCAGAACTGTTGGTCTTCACGGCAGGCAACTGCTGTGTAGCAAAGACCTCTGCCAGGCTGTGGCCAGGAGCATTGGCACGATAATGCTTGATAAACAGTGAAATAAAGTCGTCCTGAGTAGTTTCCTCCTCTGCCCTTGCAGCTTTCATGGTCTTGAGGAAAGCGGCATCTTTGTTGTAACCTGCCAGGTTTTCAATCAGATCGGGCACTGACACCTCGAGAATCACGTTCATACCACCTTTGAGGTCAAGACCAAGTCCCACCTGTGTCTCCAGACACTTCTGGTAAGAATAGATACCCAGGTATTTCACTGAATCCTTATAGTCCTGCTGGGCTATAGGGTCCTCAATCGCTGCCGCCTTCTTGTCATAATAGGCAGAGGCTGCAGAGAAGGACAAATAGAAGATACTTGCCAGGGTCAGTAAGACCGCTGTAACAATGACAATTCCTTTGTTTTGCATTTCTGTTATAATGTTGTTTAATTGATTGCTTTTCGCCAATTTACGTAATAGCGTGCAAAGATAGTGATTTTTTCAATTTTGGGAAAATTTCTCTTAGATTATTATTCATTTTTTACTGATTTGGCCTTTTTTTATCCAACAAGTGATGGGATAATGGTCAGACGTAGTGGTTTTTGTGTCGACTTTGCACTGATAAGCGCGCCAGTCATCAGAGCAAAAGATATGGTCGATCCTGACATACATCCCATAACGGCGGTAGGTGAACCCCAGTCCGTTGCCACTGCTTCGGTAACAATCAGTCAGGATATCATCGATGACATGATGAGGATAAGAGACAGGAGAGTCGTTGAAATCACCGCAGAGCAACATGCTCATACCCTCATGCTGCCGGAGGAAAGCGGCGACCTCTGTCACCTGTCGGGCCCGCTTCACAGCAGCCCTTGAGATTTTCCTCAACAGGGTGCGGTTACCCGTATTCTCTTTGGGATGCGCCATCATCTCCTTCATGCCTTGTTTCTCGGAGTTGTCGAAACCGATGCTTTGCAGATGACAATTGACCAACAGCAAAGAGTCGTCACCGATGTCAAGACAATAGGCCACACAGACGTTCCCTTTCCAATTCTCGGAGAGGTTCTTGGTCCATTTGACCGGAAAACGGGTAAAGAGATCTAATTGCTCCCGGGCTTTCATGTAAGTATTCACATGATAGGGATAGGCTTTCTCAAGTATTCCCATGATGCTTTCTTCCTGTCCTTCCTTTGGGCGCGACTCCTGCAAACAGACAATATCGGCACCGCTGTTTTTGATGTATTCTGCCGTTTTGGCGTCACTGGTCTGGTTTTCGGGGTCACTCATGAAACGGCACACATTATACGACAGCACCTTGATGCTTTCATCAGGCACCCCAGACGGAAGGTTGAAGGGACAGTAATTCCGTATCGCCGTGAAGCACAACAGCATTCCAAGCAGCGGAATCCACAGGTATTTACGTTTTGTGATCAACCAGAAGAACAGAAACCCCAAATTGATGATCAACGGCACAGGAAAGGCAAGGGAGAGCAAAGAGAGCCAAGGGTGCTGAAGAGGGCTGACCCACCCAGCATAGGCTGTTGCACACATGATGATCACCACAATAAGATTGGCAATCGCCACCATGCTGAGAGTGAGATGACGCAAAGTGCCTAAAAAGCCCATGTCATTTCTTCTTGTT
>CADCQC010000086.1 GCA_902803455.1 uncultured Prevotellaceae bacterium | reverse complement strand
TGGCAAGACCAGTGAAAACAGGATTGGACTACTTCCCGCTCCATATCGACTTCTTCGACGACATCCGCATCAGCGCCCTTGCCGTGAAGCATGGCGTCAAGGGACAACTCGCTACCATCATATTGCTCATACATGTCTATAAGACAGGCTATTACCTACCTTGGGACGATGCCGCCCGCATCAGAGTTCTCAAAGACATGCCCGGTGTCACATTCGAAGAACTCGACTGCATCGTGGAAGAACTTGTGAATCGGGACTTCTTCGACAAGGCGCTTTTCGACCTGCAACACGTCCTCACCAGCCGAGAGGTGCAAAAACACTTTTTCAATGCTACCAAGCGGCGTAGATATAACATCGCAGAAATGCCGTTTTTGCTTGCAGAAACCGACAACACGCCAGAAGATGGCCAAAAAACATCTGGTGAAGGCCACATTAGAGGCTATGAGCGACAACCGTATGCAGAAACAGGGTTTTCGTCTACAGAAACGGCTTTTCAGCAGGCAGACCGTACGCAAGAGTATAATAAAAGAGATACGATAATTAAAAATTATCTCTTTTCATCGTCGTCGACGTCGACTTCCGCGCGCACGCAAGGAATCCCGGTGAAGGAAAAAAAGGAAAATGCTGATAACGACAAGGATTCCGCCAGCAACCAGACACCAACATCCCCCGAAGTCGTAGAGACGGGTTCTATGCCCACCCGAATCCAAGAGCCCTATAGGCCCAAAGGCAATGTCTACGCCGAGGTGGAGCAATTGAAATCAAACCGACAATGGGTGGAGATCATGTGTATGCAACGCCAATGCACCTCCATCGTTCTCTATCAGAAACTCGATGAGTTTGCCCGGGAATGTATCTGCCGGGGGAAGACCGCCCACAACGACCTCGCCGATGCACAGGGACATTTCTGCAACTGGCTAAACATCAATATAAAACAATCAAAAGTCAACCAACAAATCCATTCTTATGAATCCATCAGAAATCACAAGACACCAGCAGATCATGTGGCAGACGCCCAACAATGGGCCTACGAAGAGACTCTACGATTCCTCCAGTCGGGAGAGGGAAGAGGCAATGACGTTCAGAAGGGCTTTCCCTACTGAACTCTCCGTTGCGACCTATTTCGTACCCAACAAATGGGCCGACTTCCTCGACAACCCGATGAGAAGCACGGAGTTCCCCTCCGTCACCCTCCGCGTGCTCGACTCCATTTACCGCGATGGACTGGCAGTCCACATCGTGAAGAACAACCTCGTGGGACTGTTCTCTGTCACACGACCTCGTGACCCGCTCTGCGTTCAGGCCATTGAACTCACCGCGAAAATGTTCGTGGGGAAATACCGCGCCGAACTGTCGGTCTATGGCATGCAACACTTCTTCGCCACCTACCTCACCGACGCCAAAAACAGTTACTCGCAGTTCGACCTCACCGACGTGCTCAGACAGTGTGGGAAGGTCTATTTGCCGAGATGGCGCGATAGACTCGAGCGCGCCATAAGGGCTCAGCAAGCCGAGAGCCTTCAGAGGCAGGAGAAAAATCTCACCGGAATGCCAGCCCTCCTCGCATACCTCAAACGCGAATATGTGGACAAGGGTATCGACATCAGTACATGTAACCTCTTCAATTTCAATGCTGACAGGAAGACATGCACCGAACTGGAACGCATGATCAACGAAGTAAAGAAAAGACTCTCATTATAAGTTTACTGATGCGCTGACAAATACTCTCCACACGCTCGTTTTGGTGAATATGGAACTTTATTTTCTCAGCAGCGTCTCGAAAATCGTGTGCCCCCGAAATACCCTGTAGTCCACATCTGTCAAAACCAGAGGCAGCGATGGCATTGAAAAAGATTTAGCCAGACTTCTGAGTTTTGGAAGTCGTATGTTGAAATCCCTTAGCCTGCCGAGCGTGACGTGCAACATGAAGTCGGATAGAATCACGCAGCCTGCCGCTTTCATATCCGCACGGATAGACTCTATCAGAGCGAGAAACTCCTCTGGCACCTCACTCGCTGTCAGATGGATGATGTGCATCCCAGACCTCACTGAAAAAACATCCACTCGGTCAAAAGTCAACTCCGGTGCCTGTGCTTTTGCCAAATGATTTTTCAATAACGGGCTCAGGTCAATGCCCTTCGGGGTGTCATCGACAAACACCAACGTGATATGGTAAAAGCCTTTCTGCCACCTGACGGGTATGCCGGCAAAATGGCTCCTCAGCTCTTCCATCCAAGGATCATCATACTTGATGGGTATTTTTATCTCCAGATAGGATTTCATATATTTGGTTTCATCACATCGTGACACTTCACCGTATGTGGCTTGGAGAGCTGGTAAGATGCTGTGGCTCGGATGTCCTCCACGCTGGCTCCGAAACCGATGGTATATTTGCCGGGAGCGGTCTCCCAGGCTTGGGTGGCCTCGTTATAAGACGCC
>CADCQC010000085.1 GCA_902803455.1 uncultured Prevotellaceae bacterium | reverse complement strand
GTCATCGGTGAGGTGACGCTCGAAGTTGACACCTGCATTGAAGGTAAGTCTGCGCTGATAGGTGTCGGTGCCGGAGCCTTTGTTCATTTCGGTCTTCGCACCGCCCGACCAGTAGTCGCCGAGTGTCGGGGCACCATTCGACCAGCCTGTCACAGGATAATTACCATAGACAAAGGTCTTGCTGTGGTCCTCATACAGAGTGGAATAGGTGTCGTAGCCCAACTTGGCGGTGAGGCTCAGACCTTCTATCCAGTATTTCAGATCCTGCTGCAAAGTGACGTCGGCAAAGAGGGCACGCTCATGCAGTTTGTAGTAGGCGGCGTCGGAGGAAATGGCCACCGGGTTGTTGGTGCCGGCGAAGGTCGATGTGCCGCCCCAGTCACCGTTCTCATTTTGGATGGGGAAGGCGTTGGAGGGAAGGGTGTATACCATATTCCAAAGGTTGGCGGCATTGCCAGGACGCGACATCTCACTCAGTACACCAAGCAGGTTGACTTTCATGTCTGTCGTCGGGGTGAGGTCGATATCGAGGTTGGTGCGCAGGTTGCCACGCACATATTTGTCCTGTGTCGAGTAACCGTCGTTCTTATCGAAGTTCTTGATAAAGCCTTTGTCCGACAGCAGGTTGAGCATCGTGAAATAGCGGAACCGCTCACCGCCACCAGAGAATTCGATGGCATATTTGTTGGTCACGCCTTTCTTGCGGAAAGTGTTCTCCACCCAGTCCACACTAGGATATTGGTAGGGGTAGGTTCCGTCACGGTAGGCGGCCAGTTCCTGGTCGGAATAGCGGGGGGAGGCACCTTCGTTCATCAGCGCCTCGTTCATGGCCAGGGCATAGGTGTGGCCATTGATAAACTCCGGACGGTCAATCTGGCTGTTGAAGAGGTGGTCATAATTGACGCGGATCGTGTTGCTGTTGTATTTGCCACGTTTGGTCACAATCTGGATGGCACCGTTGGCGCCTTTATAACCGTAGAGTGCCACAGCGGCAGCATCCTTGAGGATGGTCACATGATCCACCTCCTCTGGGCTCACGAGGGTGATGTCGCGCTCGATGCCGTCAACGAGGATGAGTGGCGCGCTGGTGCTCAGGCTCTGCAAGCCTCTGACATAGAATGTCGGATTGATGGCATAATAGAGTCCTGATCCGTCGAGAGACACGAGGCCGTTGCCTTGGCCGAGGATGGAGTTGCCGATATTTTTCGCTGAGCGTTTGTCCACTTGGTCGTTGCTGATGACAGAGACGGCCGCGGTCGACTGCGCACGGGTGAGATCTTTGTTGGCACCGATTTCAATCTTCTGGTCAACAAAGGTATTGCCTGTCAGTGCAGTACTGTCTGTCTGGGCTGCTGTCGGCAGCCAAAAGCCAGCCAGCAGCGACAGAATGAATAGGTTTCTCTTATGATTGTTCATAATCTGTGATTCTTTTCTATGAATGCGATACTCTTGTTGTTACCATCCTGGATTCTGCACCAGGCCATAACCTTTGTTGATCTCGGTGATGGGGAAGGGGAAGAGCAGGAATTTCAGCACGTCGGGATTGTTCTTGTCCATGTCCCAGAAGGCACGGCGACGGTTGAACAGTTCGAAGCGCATGTAGTCAAACTGAGAGGGTTCCACGATGCCGTTGTCTTTGTGGTCGCCTTTCCATGGCTCGTAACTCCTTACCATGTTGCCTTGGCTGTTCTTAATCAGACGGAAGGTGACAAGACCGTGGAGCGGAGTAGTCATCCAGTCGGTGCGCTTGTAGCGGATCATGTCATAGTAGCGGTTGTTGCTCATACCCAGCTCGCAGGCGCGCTCACGAAGGATCTCCTCGATCAGGTTCTCTTTGTTGCTCGACAAGTTGAGACTCGGGTTTCTGGTGCTTAGACCACCCAGACCGACACGGCTGCGCACAACATCCACCTGACGGATGGCTTCATCCAAATGACCGGTCTGTGCCAATGCCTCGGCATACATGAGATACATCTCGTCGAGACTGAGGTACACCCAGTGCATGTATTTGCGGTGATATTCCTCACCCAGGTAATATTTGATGAGTCCGAAGCCGGTGGAGTACTTGCTGGTGAGTTGCTCCTGCAGTTTCAGCGTCCACTCGCCGGTCTTCTTGTCTTGTATGGCACTCATGACCTGTGAACCGGCATCGTAGCCGTTGACCCAAAGCTCGTAGGCATCGCCGGTAGGGGTACCTGAGGTCCAGTCAAACTGGTAGGTCGTGCCGTTGACAAGGATATTCTCATAGAGACGTGGATCGCGGCTTGGGGTCTTGGTGATGCTACCACGATATTCCTTATATTGATAGAACAAACGGCCTGTACTGCCTGAGATGCGGCCCTTCAGAGAGTCGGATTCCCAGTTAAACGGGGTACCGTCGCTCCAGGGGAACATGCTCATGTATTCGAGTGTCGGCAGATAGGAATGACGGCCGATACCGACCCAACTCCACCAGCAGTAGGTGCCTTGTGAGCCATAGACCGTTGCCACACGGGTGGAGTGCAGCACTTCCTTGCTGCCCTGATAGATATAGCCCATGCGGTAGGCCTGGCGATAGGCGTTGGCATTTTTGGCGGTGGGCTGTGTCAGTTCATAGTAACCCTCTGTGTTCAGCCTGTTGAAGAATTCCTGGCAGGCGGTGAGGGCACGATCCCAGCGGCTGGCGTCGTAGTTGCCATGCCATACGAGATGCTGCTGCTCTGCTTCGCTTGAACCGCCAAAATATCCTGTGCTGGAATTGTAGATCGGTGAGGCATTGAAAAGCAGCACTTTGGCCTTTAATGCCATGGCGCCGGCTGCCGTCCAACGGCCAGTGTTGTTGGCGGCATCAGTGTCGGTGGTCGTGCCGTTGTAAGCCCAACGCAGATGAGGAATAGCCTCATCGAGCAACTTCACGATGAAGTTGACTGTCTCTTCCACGGTGGAACGGGGCATCTCAAAGGCGCCTTCCGAACCGGTCAGGGAATGGTCCAAGAGAGGTACACCTCCATAAAGGGAGAACAGGTCGAAATAGCGGGCTGCAATCAGACATTTTGCCTGTGCCTCAATGTTGGCCTTCTCTTCATCGGAGATACCTTGCACATACTCGAGATTCTCTATCAACAACCAGGCTTGGCGGATCGCTTCCCATACCTTGTCACCTGTGTAACTGAATATAGGTGTGTTGTTGGCGGTGAGAGAGCCAGAGTAGAAGGAGTTGTAGATCGTCGTACCGTTCCAGTGAAGCTGGTAACAGTCGGTCAGCGCATCGAGTTTTCCGCCATTATAAGGGTTCTGGCTCGTAGGAATGCCAGCATAGTTGCTGTAAGGCAGACCATAATATTGCAGAGCATAGATGCCGGTGAGAAACTGGCGGGTGTATTCGGGGTTGGCAAACACCGAGTCGATGGTCGTCGTTCCTCCAGGTTGCTTTTCGATGAATGCCTCGCCGAATTTGATCTCATCGGTGCACGATGTGATCATCATGGAGAAGGCCAGCAATGCGAATGCTCCTTGGGATATGTGATGATATATTTTCATTTTTGATACCTTTTTTGCTGTTAGAATCCGATTTTCAGACTGGCTGTGTAGGTGCGCTGCAAAGGATAAGAGGGTGAGTTGCTGGCGCGTGTCTCAGGATCTCCCCAGAGATAGGGGGTGAACGTCAACAGGTTGTAACCGCTGAGTGCCAGCTGCAGATTGGTCAGACCCAATTTCTTCATGAAGGGGAAGTGGAAGTCGTAGGCAATCTGGATGGTCTTCAGACGCAGATATTTGGCGTCTTTCTCATAGAGGTTGCTATTTTCATAGTTCTGATTGGCATTCAACCAGGTGGCACGGGGGTACTCGGCACCGGGATCGGGATTGTCTACGGTCCAGGTGTTGTCCACATGGTATTGAAGCAGACCGCCATAGTTGGTGTTGCCGGATGCCGTGAACGGGCGGCGGAAGACGTCGCTGATCAAGCGGCTCACATTCCAGGCACCAGTCAACTGGGCATTGAAGGTGAAACCTTTCCAGGAGCAGCCCAAGGACAGACCGGCAATGTATTCTGGATCATCGGTGTAGCCCATGCCGACCACAACATCGTTGCCGTCGACCTTTCCGTCTTTGTCCATATCAACATAGATTGCGTCACCAGGCATGAGATTGGGGACAAGCTGCGTCGGGAATTTGTCGACATCATACTCGCGCATGTAGTCTTGTTCACATCCTTCATAATAGAGTCCCCAGAATTTATAGAGTGAACGCGAACCGATACGGTGACCCTTGGTATACATGTAGTCGTTCTTCTGCTGGGCCTGACGGTTCTCGATGATTTCATTCTCGTTGTTGGAGATGTTGAGTTTTGCCCAGTAGCGGAAGTTGTCGCCAATCTTGTCTTGCCAGTTGACCGACAATTCCCAACCCCAACTCTTCACCTCACCGAAGTTGGTGTAGGGCACGGTGAAGCCCAGGTAGCCAGGCACGGTGCCATCTTGCCAGAGAATATCCTTACGCTCTTCCCTATAGTAGTCGAAGGTGGCGCGCAGACGGTCGTCCAGGAAATAGATGTCGATACCGTAGTCTTGCTTGAAGGCTTTTTCCCATGTCACGTCAGGGAAGTTCTTCTTGGCTTCCACAGCACCTTTGGAAGTGGTGGGGTTCTCGATACCAAAGTTGTAACCGAAGGCGGCGTTGTTCATACCCGTACGCTCAAGCAGGGCGTCCTGGTTGACATTGTAGGGGTCGGCGATATACATGAAGCGGCTACGGCTCACCTTATCGTTACCGACAAGACCCCATGAGGCACGCAGCTTGAGGAAACTGACCACTTTTTTCAGTGGTTTGAAGAATGACTCGTCGCTGGCGATCCAGCCGATAGAACCGGCGGGGAAGGAACCGAAGCGCTTGCCGGGGGCAAAGTTTTCTGAACCGTTGTAACCAAAATTGAACTCAGCCATATAACGGTTTTTCCAATCGTAGGTCACACGGGCCACCAGACCCACATAAGTGCGGGGAATGTCGACGTAGGTGGCTTCATCACCAAAGTAGTATTCCTTGCTTTGGTTGTAGAGGGCAAGGGCGGTGATGGTGCGCTCGCGGAAGGTGCGGTTGTAGTTGAGTGAACCTTCCGCATACCAGTCGCGGCTCTTGCCATATCCATAAGCATAGGTTGGCTCCACGTCACTGCCCGACTTGCGGTAGAGCAGCGTACCGTTCTCGCTACCGTCATCGGTCCATACCGGAGTGTAGTTGGCCACACTGGCGGTCAGTGTCTTGGTCACGCCATAACCGCTGTTGTAAGAACCTTTCAACTTCACTGACAAACCTTTGGTCAAGAAGTCGAGTTTCTGGTCGAGCACGAGGTCCATAGACAACTTATTGTTGTTCTGCTGGATAGCACCGGGCTGGTAGGCGTAATAGGTCATCGGGGAGTCTCCGATGAATGGCAGCACATTGCCGTCGGCATTGTCGGCGGTATTGTTGTTGTTGATAATATAACGGCCATCGATAATACCGGGACTGCAGAAAGGTGTGGCATAGTAGATGGCTTTGATCATACCACTCGAGCCTTGTCCGGTACGTGGCTTGGCGGAGTCATCCACCTTACCTGAGATATTGAAACTCAACAGGGTGCTCTTCGTCACGTTGATATCGAGATTGGAGCGGTAGTTGAAACGCTGGTATTGATAACCATAGTCCCATGACTTGTCAAACTCCTTGAAAATACCACCTTGGGTGAACATACCGGCGCTGATGAAGTATTTCACATGCTTGTTGCCGCCAGAGATGTTCACATTGTGCTGCTGCTGCAAGGTGACATCCTTCATGATATACTCATCCCACTTCATACTGGGGAAGCGG
>CADCQC010000084.1 GCA_902803455.1 uncultured Prevotellaceae bacterium | reverse complement strand
TAAGGTGTCATGGCTTTTGTGGTGTCGATCATCTCTCTGACAAAATCCTCATCGACGTGTTCGATACCCATCATTTTAGCCGCATTGACCACCTCCATCATCTGGTCGTAGATCAGTTTTTCGGTGACCGGGTTGGCCAGCAGCCGGTCTGTCTGCGTGTCGAGCGCCACCGTCATCCCATTGAAAGGCATGTTCCACACCGCCTTTTTCCATCTTGCCTCATGGTATTCCACGATATTGGTGGTGATGCCCGCCCGTCGGAAGATCTCCACCACCCTCTCGACGAGTGTGTCGTCAGGACAAGAGAAATTGCCAATATTGATACTGCCATAACACTGATGTGACACGCATCCCGGTTGTGTTTTTGAAGAGCAGATGAACGCCAGTCCAGCCGCCAGCGACAGCCCGGGGAACATGGCCTGCACATCCTGCTCCAGGCCGATACCGTTTTGGATGAGAATCACCAGCGTCTGAGGATGCAAGAGTGGCGGCAACAATGCCGGCAGCAGATGGTTTCTCACCGACTTGAGGCAGACCAGCACCACATCGCATTGCGGCATGACATCCGTAGAGGGATAGACCATCGGAGCATCCAAGTGGAAGGAACCGTCGCAGGAATCCACCTGCAAGCCATGTTCTCTGACATATTCATAATCACTGTGCAAAAGGAAATGTACCTCATTTCCTGCATTTGCCAATCGTCCGCCATAATAACCGCCGATGGCACCTGTACCGATAACAGCAAATCTCATATTTTTTCTTGATTTTATGGATGTATTTTTTAGGGATGAGGGGAAGAGAGCTAGGAAGCCCTAGGAAGAGATAGGAGGCTCTAGGAAGAGCGAGGATTTTAGGGAGAGCGAGGATTTTAGGGGGCTTGAGGTATGGAGAGCAGGTGGAGGATCCAGGGAGCGATCTCTGTCTGACGGATGGAGTCTTGGCGGGAAGGGGTGATGCCCGGCCCATAAGCGATGAGGGTGGTGGCATCCTGTCCGCTGATGAAGCCATGAGTGCCCCCCTTTCGCTGCTCCACAACTTTTCCTGTGCGGTTGTTGGTGACAGCCACACCGACGATGGGTTCCAGGGCCAATGCCACAGCAGGGTCAGCCCCCTTGGCCGTGAGCTCCTCCTTTTCTACTATGCGGAACAGATTTTTTTCCTCAGCGGGCAGTTGTTCGAGCATCCGTCGTATACGACGCAGCGTTTTCTTGTCATTGGGTTTTCGCAAATAGAGGAAAGAAGTATTTCCCCCACCATAGAAACAAGCCTTCCATTCACCCCCCGGGCGTTCGCTGAGTAGTCCATCGCGTGTGAGCCACACATTAGGGCTGAGCGTCTGGCTATAATCACAGAAGCCATGGTCGCCCGTGACAATCAGCACCGTGCTGTCAAGACGATTGGTCAACCGAAGATTTTCTATGATGGTCCCTACGGCATGGTCAGCACTTCCCATGTCTTGCAGTAGTTGCTGACTCTTGGTGCCCAGTGCGTGCTGGCTATAGTCCGTTGTGATGAGATGGATCGTCATCAGTCTCGGCTGGTAATGATTCATCAGGTAGTTGGCCATAGCAGCGGTTCTTCCGTCGCGCTGGAGAGATCCAGCCTGATAGGTGATGGTATCCAACTTTCCGCAAGCATTCCTCTCCAGTTCATCGAGGATTCCCATTGGAGAGCAGTAAGGTTTGATATACTCCATCTGATCGCAGCTATAGTCGAGCGACCAGAACTCAGGAACGTTATAATCGATGTAAGGGCTCCCCGTGGACACCGGCCAAAAGAGAGAAGCCGTCTTCATGCCCGCCTCGTGTGCCCTTTGCCAGATAGTCGGCACGGCGATGCTGTCGGCATACCAATAACTGATGCGCGCCGTGTCTTTATTCCAAAGGAAGGGTCTGTTGTAGAACACCCTATGACGTGCCGGCACCTCACCTGTGACCAATGTGGTATGCGAGGGATAAGTGCCCGCTGGCGGCACCCCAATCACCTTTGAGATGCGCAATCCCTCCCTACTCATCATCTTGAGAAAAGGCGATGGCATCAGCGGGTCGTCGACCATCTCAGCACGCAGTCCGTCGATGGTGACCAAGATCACATATCGAGGAGACGACAACGGGAGCGCCTGCGCCGTGAAAGCACAAAGCATCCCCATGGCCATGACGGCTACCGGTCTGAGGAAAGAAGAAAGAATCTGTCTCATCTAAAGAATCTGGAGAATTAAGAGAAAATGGAGAACCTATTGTTGTAATTACTCAAAAGGAGCGACATCGGCAGCATGCGCATTGGCCACGATGACCCGATTCATGTTATGGGTGATGGTGACCACTTTTTTCTCCTCATCGATCGTGAAGTCATCCAAACCGTAATTTTGCGGAACGAAAGCAGGAATCCACGGAGTGATGTATGCCTGAGCATTCTCCACATTGGCCGCCTCAGCCTCACAGAGCGGTAAGCGGATGCCCAGGTCAGCCGGGCGCCGCCCCTCCGCGAAGAAGATCTCCTGCCGCATGAGGTAGAGCAATTCGAGCGCGCTGTCATGGTTATCCAGTCCGTCGATCATCTGTTGTGAGACCGATGTGCCCGAGATATAGGGTATCGAGATGAGGAAAGGCGGTCTGCGGTCGATGATCAGTCCTACGCGCAACGAGTCATCCGGAGACGCCTGCACCCGATATTCCGGGTCGTTGGGGAAAGCTTTGAGCCCCCCGTTGTAGCGTCCCTCCAACTGATCGTTGATACCTGTCTGCACAGGACGAGCCTTCACCAGCGTCAACAGCGCAGAAAGTTGTTTTTTTGCCTCCAGGAGATTATTCTCCGCCAACGCCGCCTCAGCAAGGATGAGAAGATTCTCCTCCGCCTTGGCGATGGTGATGGGGCACTGATCGGTGCTGTTCATCTGATAATATTTCGGATCAAGGAAGTCCAATCTCGGCAGCGGTTGGAACCAATCGCTCCAGATCGCCTCCTGAGCCCTGTTGAGCACCCCGTTTTTGCTGTCGAACAGCACCTGTCTGTAGAAATTTCCAGAGAAAGACAAAGCCTGTCTCGCGTTGGCCACGGCCTGTTCGCGCCATCCGAGGCGATGAGCCGCGCGAGCCCTGAGCGTAAGGATGAAAGCCCTGTCGGTATCCGTATTTGCCAGCGGCATAGCCTCATCGAGCACCTCGATAGCCTTTTTCAACTGACCGTCCCACTCCACCAAATCGCCACCGCTGACGATGGGAAGCGCCCGGAAGAAATCCCCTGCCAGCAGGAAGGAATAAGCCTTGATGTAGAGCAGATGGAAACGGTCGGCATCAGATGTCTTGGGATCAGCCTTCGCCACCGTCGTGAGTCCATAGTCAGCCATCTCACGGAGTGAAGCCACATGCCGCTGCAAGTTGATCACATCAGCATCCGTATAGAGCAGTTGCGGAACGTCGAACACCTTGCTCGACCGCGTATAGTTATTGAAATAATTATCCGACAAGATCTCCATCAGTTCCACAAAGTCAGACATGTGCAGCGCGAACTCCTTCTCCGTGCCGTTGACCCATGTCTCCATCGGATTGTCGGAATCGAGGAAAGCCGACTCATCCACGTTAGGGTTGATAATCTCATCAGGTGTCACCAAATCGCAACTGGCCACCAAGAAGGAAGCCAACACCACTGGTATATATCTCATTTTCATCATGTTATTTACTTTATCAGCACAATTCACACACACATTCAGAAGCTCACTTTAGCCGTCATCACATACTGCCTTGGCAGACTGTAACTGCTATAACTCAGTCCACCCGTGGCCACGGATCCCTGCGTGCGTGCCCCACTGAGGACAGCCTCAGGGTCGACATCACTGCTTGCCCACGAGAACGGGTTATAGATATTGAGCGCCAGGAACAACTCCTTGAGCACCGAAGACGAGAAATGAAAGGTGTAGTCGAGTCCGATGTTGCGCACTTTCACGAAATCAGCCTTTTGCACGAAGAAGTTGGTGAAGTTGAGCCACGACTTCGCCTGTGTGGTGCCTTGCAGCGCCTCCTGAGGGATGGCACCGTCGGCAATACCTTTCGCAAAGCGGAACTGCCGGTCGAAAGAATGCACATATGCACCCGTCTGATAATCCCCTGAAAGGATGAAATTGAGTTTTTTCCATCGTGCCGTGACAGAGAAATTCCCATAGACCGTGGGGATGGTGCGCCCCAGATCCTGGTTATACAAAGTCTCCTTGACTGTGTTGTCATCATTCAAGGTCGTCGCCGTCCCTCTGAGGAAGCCCACCGACTTGCCCTCCTCCACCACCGTGACGCTGGTGCGCGAGGAGAATCCGCCGATGGCGAAGGGCACGACCCCTCCGGTGGAGAGCACCTTATTGCTGTTGGTGTTGAGTGAGCCCCGAACGGCCAGTCCCCACTCCTTGTTGTTGATGATTTTCACCCCCAGAAACATCTCGATGCCCCTATTGCGTATTTTTCCGATATTGGCCAGATAATAGCTGCTCTGTCCTGTAGACGGCAACGTAGGAACGTTGAAGAGCGCATTGCGCGTGATGGCATTATAATATGTCAGTCCGAAGTCGACTCTGTTGTGCAATCCTGTAGCCTGCACCCCGATTTCCAAGGAATGTTTTTTCTCCGGTCCGAGGTTGGGATTACCCACTTTACCAAAGGTGTTGGCCTGTTTTCCGTGATACGGAC
>CADCQC010000083.1 GCA_902803455.1 uncultured Prevotellaceae bacterium | reverse complement strand
GGAGTGCTATGGCCGCGTGGTGCATCTGCAGCCGGTCACTTGGCGTGACAATTGGCCGGTGATGGGCATCGACAAGGACAATGACTATTGTGGAGAACCCGTGATCACCTACCGCAAACCCAAAATACGGGGTGAATGGAAAAAGGTTAATCCTGTCGAAAGTGATGAGTTTAATTCTCCCACGATGGGACTGCAATGGCAGTGGCACGCCAACTATGCGCAGACTTTCGGCATGCCGACGGCATTCGGCACGTTCAGGTTGTTCAACTTCAAACACGCCAAAGAGTCTGTGAATATGTGGGATGTGCCCAATATGCTCTTACAAAAGACACCAGCAGACCGTTTTACTGCTACGGCAAAGGTGAGGATTACCAGCAAGGCTGATAATCAGTCTGCAGGCATTATCATGATGGGACTCGATTATTCAGCGCTCATGGCCAAAAGGGTGGGCAAGGAGTTCATCCTCCAGCAGGTGATTTGCAAGGCGGCAGATAAAAATAAACCGGAGACAGTGAAAGATCTTGCCACATTGAAAGCCTCAGCCGAGGATGTGATTGACTATAAACCAGGCATACATCTCGACATATATTTGCGGATGAAGGTTTCCGACGGAAAATGCCGCTTCTCATATAGTCTTGATGGAAAGAAATATCGAGAGGCAGGCGAGGAGTTCGTCATGCGTGAAGGCAAGTGGATTGGTGCTAAAATAGGTCTGGTGAGCGTGGAGCCTGATGGTAATACCGACCGAGGATGGTTGGAGGCCGACTGGTTCAGGATCACCAAGTGAATGGACATAACGCATTGAAGGGGCTGCGCCAAATTCGGCACAGCCCCTTCAATACGTCATGTGTGTATCTGTCAACATCAATGCTGACAGGCATTTGCTTGTCATTATTTGTAATGAATGGCCGGCATGTATTTATATACATAAATCATATAGGCCACAACACCGATAGCAATAAGGGTAAGAGTCCAGAATGTGACTTTCTCCATGATGCGTCTGCGTTTGATGGATGAAAGACCTCTTCTCTTGAAACGGTCAGAATCATCACCATGATGATGATGCTTTCTACCACTGGAACTGTGATGGTGATGATGATGGTGACTGCTACTGCTACTGCTGCTGGAAGAGCTGCTGTGATGCTCGTCTGGAAGACTCATGTTGATACTTTGATTAAAGTGAATAATAACCTTTTTTCTCCATCAGCCGCTCTCTCTGTATGTGTAAACGACAAGGGATGATGAAGTAAATATTTTATATGTCGTCAATTGTGGGTGCAAAAGTACAATTAATCTGTATATTTACGACAATATGGAAGTTTAATTATTGTTAAATCGCTGCTCGCATCCCCATATAGTGTGCTGATAATGTGTACAAATAGGTTTTCTAGTCTATTGCAATTGAAGGATTTCGGGTTTCATGCACAAAGAAAAACAGGCAAGGAATTTTATCCTTGCCTGTCAAAATCATTGTATAGAAGCGGATTGATTACATAAAGGCAATCGTCAGACCTGCCATGACAATACTGACCATCGACATCAGTTTGATCAGAATGTTGAGGCTGGGGCCGGAAGTATCCTTGAAGGGATCGCCCACAGTGTCACCCACGATGGTGGCTTTATGGGCAAAAGAGCCCTTACCGCCGAAATTGCCTTCCTCCACCATTTTCTTGGCATTGTCCCAAGCGCCACCGGCATTTGCCATAAACACAGCCAGGGTAAAGCCACAGGAAAGACCTCCAACCAGCAGACCCAACACACCGGCAACACCCAAAAGCACACCGACAACGATGGGGATGGCAATGGCCAGAAGCGACGGGAATATCATCTCATGCTGGGCGGCACGGGTGGAAATTTCCACACAGCGTTTATAGTCGGGTGTGCCTGTTCCTTCGAGGATGCCTGCGATTTCCTTGAACTGACGGCGAACTTCCTCCACCATCTTTTGGGCGGCACGACCCACTGCCTCCATCGTAAGGCCACAGAAAAGGAATGCGGCCATTGCACCGATAAAGGCTCCTACCAGCACTCTCGGATTCATCAGGTTCACTTGGAAGTAGTTCATAAAGTCTGGGATCGTGGCATTGGCAGCTGAGATCATGTCACCTTTGAGGTTGGTCAGTTCCATGCCTGAGCGCTCCATGGCAATCTTCACTTCTTCGATATAAGAAGCAAGCAGTGCCAGTGCGGTCAATGCGGCTGAACCGATAGCGAAGCCCTTGCCCGTGGCTGCTGTGGTGTTGCCCAAAGCATCGAGCGCATCGGTGCGGTGACGTACCTCCTCACCCAATTCACTCATCTCCGCATTGCCGCCAGCATTGTCGGCAATAGGTCCGTATGCGTCAGTGGCCAAAGTGATTCCCAGCGTCGAGAGCATACCGACAGCGGCAATACCAATGCCATAAAGACCATGTGACAGACTGCTTGAACTCATCGAGAGGTCAAATCCGTTGGCGCAAAGATAACTCATGATGATAGCCACACCAATGGTGAGCACTGGAATCCAGGTGGATATCATACCTGTTCCAATACCCTTGATGATCACCGTGGCAGAACCCGTCTGGCCTGCTTCAGAGATTCTTTGGGTGGGCTTATAGGAGTGAGAGGTGAAATATTCTGTTGCCTGACCAATGATCACACCTGCAGCCAATCCAGAGATAACAGAGAACGACAGGCCAAGCCAATTTTCAATATCAAGCAGATAGAGTATGATAAAAGTGGCTATGGCAATCAGACTGGCGGAAACATTCGTACCCAAAGAGAGGGAGTGGAGCAGGTCTTTCATCGTAGCACCTTCCTTGGTCCTGACAAGATAGATGCCAAAGACACTGAGAAATACACCGACGGCTGCGATCAGCATCGGGGCAATGACGGCTCTCAGCTGCATGTCGGGGACCAAAGCGAAAGCCACGGCTCCAAGGGCTGCGGTACTGAGGATACTGCCACAATAACTCTCATAGAGGTCGGCACCCATACCTGCCACGTCACCCACGTTGTCACCCACGTTGTCGGCGATAGTCGCAGGATTACGGGGATCATCCTCTGGGATGTCTGCTTCCACCTTTCCCACGATGTCTGCTCCAACATCTGCTGCCTTGGTGTAGATACCACCACCCACACGGGCAAACAAAGCCTGGGTGGAGGCACCCATGCCGAAGGTCAGCATGGTGGTGGTGATGGTGATCAGGGCCAGTTTGTCTCCTTCATAGAAGTAGTTGAGCACCAGAAACCAGATGGCGATGTCGAGCAAACCGAGACCGACAACAGTAAGTCCCATCACAGCTCCTGAACGGAAAGCGATTTTCAGACCAGCATCCATGCTCTGGCGGGCTGCATTAGCGGTGCGCGCTGAAGCGTAGGTGGCTGTCTTCATACCGAAGAAACCAGCCAGACCGCTGAAGAAACCACCTGTCAGGAAGGCAAATGGAACCCAGGGATTCTGCCAGTGTAATACATAGGCCATGAAGGCGAAGAGGATAGCCAGCACAATGAATACGATGAGCACCACGCGGTATTGCTGTTTCAAATATGCCATCGCGCCATGTCTCACATATTCAGCGATTTCTTTCATTCTTGGTGTGCCTTCGTCCTCGCGCATCATCTGCTTGAAGAAATACCAGGCCATACCCAATGCGCACACCGATGCAATGGGAACAAGCCAAAATACTAAAGGAATGTTCATAATTATTAGTTGATAATGATATTTCTATGCTTTCCTATGCAAAATTACATCAAAATGTTATCTTTATTGGGACTTCCGTAATAAATAATGTTAATAAGTGTGTTTTTACCTCTTTTATATGGAAATCACATGTGTGAGAGATAAAAAATCGTAACGATAAGAGTTTTTACAAAATCACATGGTGCGCAAGGCCTTCAGCAAACCTGCTTCTAAGGCTTGGTCATAATGGCGGTATTTGCCGGTCTCGCTCATGGCGCCATCTTTCAGACGGATGATTTTGGCATAGTATTTTCCTACTTTACCATAGAAATAATCACGGTCGACAAGCACGTCATACCGTTTCTTTTCCCTTAACCATTGTTGGGCTTGTGGCAGGGTGGGAGCTGCATATACTTGATGCCGTGCATCCTTGTCGTGAGTTGGATTGTTCATGCGGATGCCTGGCATATCTGCCGTCTGACAGAGTTGCCCGTCGGTGTCGTAGTAGGCCAATACGGGTTCGTTGAATCTGCGCTTCCTTAAGAGACGGGATGTTTCGAGCGAGGTGGTCTTGAGGTCGGTTGTCATGAATGTGATGGAATAGGTGATGGCGTGGGATTGGTATCATCGGTTTCTGGCGATTCTTCGGGAATAGATGGCAGATGTTTGAGATAATACCGGATATCGGCTTTTAGACGTTGATAGGGAGGGGAACTGACATAGCCGATATTCTTCTTCAGCATTGAGGACACTGCCTCGATGCTGTTCTCGTAGCACGACAGTTCGTTGCGCATTTGTGTGCCATGAACGGCCTTACGGTGAATTTCTGTCTCACGGTCGCGGCGCAGTTTTTCACACACCTTAGTGAGCATCGGTACGGTGAGCGTGTCGTAGAGATGATGACCTTGTATATATAAATAGGTGGTATCGGGAGTCACACCGAGTTCCTTGAGCTCTTCCTTGAGTGCCAAATAGGATTCTTTGGCATCAGGATTCTCACGTTGCAACTGCACGACTTTCCTTCCCACTTTATGCCTCACATTCACGATGTTATCCATCGCACGTGCCATGGTGAAATGCCCCGTGTCTATCACTTTGTTGAAATCGGAAATGGAGAAGTCACCATAATTGGGTGACCGATAATACCAGATGCTCCACACAAATAGCGGGAAAATAGCCTGGGAGTAGAGACGGAGATATTCCTCGAAATTGAAAACTTGCTTGTCGTTCAACGTGGCCATCACGCAAACATTGTGCAGCGAGGGGGCATAGCATTGGTAGTTCTCGATGGCGTAGACATAAGTGTGGAAAACATAGGGGTTAGAGATGATCTTCTCAGATGTCTTGGTGGCGCCTTGCATGAGGTAGTCGTAGTCAGCATCCACACAGGCGATCATGTCTTGACCCACCTGGTCACCAATGAGATTCATCAGCACTTGTTTCTTGCCTTTTGCCAGACTGACCTTGGATGGCAACATCACTTCAAAATAGCGCGTCTCATCCTCAAATTCACTGAGTACCATACGCCAGAAATACACGTCGTCATAACTCTCCACATAGGCTGCGATGCGGCGTCTTTTTTTCTTACCCAGCATATTGTTGGCAGCGCTGAAGTAGTCGGAGTTAAGGTTTTCTCTGAGTCGTTTAGCCATTATGCACGTGTGTGAGATGTCACTTCTTGGGTTAAAGTGGTTATTGTCACCTTCTCAGGGTTGGCAGTAGCCTCCCATCAGTAGCTGTCGGTGATGTCGGAGACCTCGGTCACATTGTCCATCCATCCGTTCATGATGACAGCGGGGGAGTGTGTGGTGAGGATGATCTGTACGTTGGGGTTCAGTTCCAGCACCAGGTCGATGAGGCGCTTCTGCCATTCGATGTGGAGGCTCACTTCTGGCTCGTCCATGAAAAGCACGCAATGATTGTTGTCTTGGATGAGGACGGTGAGAAGGATGGCGAGCATCTGCTTCTCTCCACTTGACAATTGATAAGGGACTAGTGTCTCGCCTATCTGAGAAAAGAAAATCTCATTGGCTGTGCGCACGATTTTCTTTCCAGTGTCGGAGAACAGGTCGTCCATCATGTCTTGAAATCGTTTCTTGGGAGCGGAGATCTCCTGGGCTTTTTGGGCTGCATCGGGGACACCACTCTGAAGAACTTCGATGATGCGGTTGCCGATGTTCACTTGATAATCAAGATATTTGCGTTGTAGTTGGAACAATTGCCAGTCGAGTTCTGTGGCTAGACTCATATCCATTTTCGCCAATGTGTCGAGGTTCATCAGCGGACGGTCGAAAGAGCGGATCACGTCAAATCTGATCCATTTGGCTTCTGATGGGTATACTTTCAGTCGCACGCCTTTGAGCATGTGGCTGGGGTATTCGCCTCCGGCAGCCAAACCTTTCACCACTTTGTTGATGATGGTGCTTTTGCCTTGTCCGTTGGTGCCGCTGAGGATATTCACATGCTGGTCCAGGTCCCACTTGATGTGGCGCCTGCCACTCCATAAGGAGTCAATCTCTATCTGCTCGATGTAATCAGCGTATTTCTGCATGGTGGTGATGGTATAACAGTTATAATCTTGGTCGGAAGAATACATTCCATAAGGAAATTCATGATAGCTGAAAACCTGCAATCAACATTCGTGAAGCAAATATATTGAAAAAAAACGGCAAAGTGAAGATTTGGGGTGATTTTTTTTCATTCTTGAAGCATTTTGCCGCTTCTTTTGGTAGAATAGACAGTGGAATCTTGCTTTTTTGAAATGGTCTTCGTAATTTTGCAAGGTTGCCAATTTGCTTTTCAAACAGATAAATGAGACAAGGTATACGTGGAATGATGATCTTGGTCATCGCAGGATGGCTGGTAGCTTGTGGGAAGGAGGGAAAAACCGATCCTTCTGAACTTGGCGTGTTTGGCACCGAGGAAGTTGCCGGGCAAGAAAAATCAGAGAGGGAACAGACTGTGGCGGAAGATGGTGCGCCTGCCGCTGAGATGACCGGGAATGCTCCTCGTGGGAACTATCGGGTAGACATTCCTGCCAATTGGGAAGCCAAAGAAGAAAAAAATGGTCTGGTGGCGACAAAAGATGGGATAAAACTCACCCTAAGAGATTGTGGCTTGACAGAGGTGGCTATCTGTGCCAAACATGATGGCTGTACGATCGACAATAGATTGGAGGAACAGATAATTGGTGGTAACACCTGGACGGTCTACCGGAAAGCAGCCGGCTTTAGTTTCGTCTATTACACCGCTTTTCCTGATGGACATGTCGTGAGGGTGGGGGCTACAGCAACAAAAGCTGACGACCCGGAAGTCATCCGCTTCTTGGAAGGAATCAAGTGGTGATGGCTATCCCGTAGAAAATGGAATGATTTTTTTAGATAGATAGGAGGAAATGCATCATCAGATGACAATCGGAAAATGACATCATTCATACATAAAGTGAACCCCAGAAGTTGAACAAAAGACTTCTGGGGTTTACTTCATTTACTGACGCGCCCTCATTTAAATCAATGGGGAAATGCAGACTCACTCAATATGAAAATTGCCAGTGAAGGCGATATGACTCCTACGGCGGGGATGCACATTGATAATAGCGGTGCCGTCATTATAGAGATCGATGGCATATTGATAGGTGTCCTCTTCACTATGCACCTCCATCATGATGAGGTGACAGCCCTTTCGGGTGATGCTCTCCTCATATTGAAGGATGCGGCCAGTGAAATTGAGACCTGTTCCACCACCATAAGGCACATCGTAAGCACGGCCGAAAAAGGGCAGATAGGAGACGATGGTGTCGTTGGATATGGTGACAGAATAAGGACTGGTGAGGTGGATTGGCGAACGGCCATCGGGGTGGGCACGGTCGACATCGATGACATAATGACGGCTCGAGAGACCTTCACTGATCCGCTTCTGTGTTAGAGCGCGCATGACAGCCTTTTCCTGTCGTGAGGCCTCTGATGAAGCACATGAGGACCATAGCAGGACTGAAAGCATGCAGACCAGTGTCAGACGGATAATCATATAGGATTGATACATGGCCGGATATGTCGTTTTATGATAATCTGTTTAGATCACTGCTTCTTGGTCGTACATTCATTCACCAGATAGACAATGCTCATATAGGGGATGCCTGTGTTGCTTTGCAAACCAATTTCGCAGGTGCGGCTATTGGAATATCCCACCTCGATGTGGTGCTTCTCTATCTGAGGACGCAGTTTCCGTAATGCATACTTGTTCATCTCTGGATAGGTGAAGCCACGGTCACCGGCAAATCCACAACAGCCCACTCCCTCGGGAAGATAGACATTGCGTGAGCATAACTTTGCCAAGGCAATGAGGTCGCCGGCAACACCCATCTCACGGGTGGAACAGGTCAGGTGAAGGGCGATGTGGCGGTCGATAGGATGGAAATCAAGCCTGTCTTTCAGAAATTTCATGATAAACTCTGCCGGTTCGTAGAGTTGGAGACGTTTCATCACCTTCTTCATGCGGTGCAGACAGGGACTCTGGGCACAGAGAATGGGGTAACGGCCTTGTTGGCTGGCGTTCCACAGCGCGTCCTCAAGTTCACCGCTTTTCCGGTCGGCAATGTCGAGCATGCCTTTACTCTCCCAAATCTGTCCGCAGCACATTTTGTGCATGTTTTCTGGGAAAATAACTTCATAGCCGGCCTTGTTGAGCAAATGGCATACCTCATCGACCAACGGATGCTCAACAGGGGCGTCCTTGGAGAGTCCCATTGTCTGGTTGATGCAGCTGGGGAAATAAACCACCTTGAGGTCTTCATTATCTGCCTTTCCTACATGTGAGCCAGGTTTTGGCTGTTGACGTTTCTTGGGCATGGCTGTGGTCCAAAGAGGCATGCCCATCTTGTTCATTGTCCGACAGACGGACGTCATGGCTTTTGAACCTAAGGTGACATGCCCCAGATGAGCAACGTCGAGCACGAGGCGGAGGCCCGACTTGATGCCGCCAAGGTGGTTGGCTGCAAACTCACCTAACTTATAGCCCATTTTGTTGTTGAGCATATCCATCTGCCGGATGAGGTGGGTCAGTTCACCTGTATTGATCTTCATCGGGCATGAGGTGGAGCACAATCCGTCGGTGGCACAGGTCTGGTCACCATAATACTTGTATTGTTTTCTAAGGCGGGCTGCACGCTCAGGATCTGCACCGGTGCTTTCCAATTCGCGTATCTCACGTTGGACGGCAATGCGCATACGAGAGGAAAGCGTCAGACCACACGACATGCAGTTGACTTCGCAGAATCCGCATTCAATGCACTTGTTGGCTCGTTTCACTGCCTCGATGGTCTCACGCGCTGTAGACACCTTGCCGCCTTCCAGTTTGAGGTATACACCACCGTCAGGTATACGGTCGAAGTCATAGTCGAGAACGGGAAGTGGTTTGAGACATTTGATAAAACATTCGGGGTCATCGTTGAAAATGACACCTTGGTTGAGCAGGCCGTCAGGGTCGAAGATTGCCTTGAGTTCTTTCATAGCCTCGTAGGCTTTCTCTTTGCATTCGTATTTCACAAAGGGAGCCATGTTGCGGCCGGTGCCGTGCTCTGCCTTGAGCGAACCGTCATATTCCATGACTACCAGACGGGCTACGTCGCGCATCATCTCCTCATAGCGCTTCACCTCGCTCTCACTCTTGAAACTCTGATTGAGAATGAAATGGTAGTTGCCCTCGAAAGCATGGCCGTAGATGCAGGCATCGTCGTAGCCGTGGTCGGCGATCAGTTTCTGCAACTTCACCGTGGCCTCGGGAAGATCATTGATGTGGAATGCCACATCTTCGATCAGACAGGAGGTGCCGAGAGGACGTGTGCCGCCCACTGAGGGGAAGATACCTGAGCGGATGGCCCAGTATTTTCCATAGATGGCCGGATCTTCGGTGAAGGAAGCAGGGATATAGAGACGGAATTTGTTGAGGCATTGCTGGATCTGACTGATTTTGTCGAGCAATTGTTCATGAGTGATGCCTTTCGTCTCTGTCAGGATGGCGGTCAAGTTGTGGTAGTCGCCAGGGGCTACTCCTTCTATCTTTCCTGCATCAACGTCTTTCTTATATTGGAGGTATACCGGATCATCCACAGAGGAGAGTGATTTGTAGTCGAGCATCTCAGCACTCTTGACGACAAGATCTTCGGCACTCATCTTCAGGTCCTCCTCGCCAGACTTGAGTTTCTTCATCGCAACCACGGCTTCACAACTTTCCTTCATCGTGAGGAAATAGACCATGGCAGAGGCTTTGAAGGGATAGTCGTGGAGCGTGCGCATCGTCACTTCAGAGAGGAAGGCAAGGGTTCCCTCCGAACCGACAAGGGAGTGAGCCATGATGTCGAAAGGATCATCGTAGGCCAACAGGGGACGGAGATTCAGGCCAGTCACATTCTTGATGCTGTATTTCAGGCGGATGCGGTCGGACAGTTCCTTGTCGGCCCTGACACGGTCGCGGAGTGACTCGATTTTCTGGATGAAGTCAGGATGCGTCTTGCGGAATTCTGCCTTGCTTTTCTCGTCTGCGGTATCAATGATGGTACCGTCGGTGAGAATCATGCGGGCACTGACCATCATACGGTCACTGTTGGCATGCACACCGCAATTCATACCAGAGGCATTGTTCACGACGATGCCGCCTACCATGGCACTGCCTATCGAGGCTGGGTCGGGTGGAAAAACTCTGCCAAAAGGTTTGAGTATCTCGTTCACCCGGGCACCTACGATACCTGGTTGCAGACGGATGGTGTCTTGGTTGGGGCCTATTTCGTATTTCTCCCAGTGCTTGCCGGCCACAATAAGGATCGAATCTGTGCAACTTTGGCCAGAAAGGGAGGTGCCGGCGGCTCTGAAGGTGAATGGCAGATGGTGCTTGTGGCAGGTGCGAATGATACGTGACATCTCTTCTTCACCATCGCTGCGCACCACCACTTTGGGAATCTGGCGGTAGAAACTGGCATCAGTTCCCCAGCCCAATGTGCGGAGCTCGTCGGTATAGATGCGGTCTTCGGGTACAAAGGTTTTAATCTCTGTGAGGAAATCATCGTATTTCTTTGGATTTCCATCAGCTTTGGGGTTCGTCTCTGTTGACATAATAATGAAAGTTGAAGTGAATTATAAAATTGTGTTTTTCTATCTGTAGCAGAAGCCGGAAGATGGTGACGACCGCTAATCCTCCGGGGAAGATCGTTTCATGATGATTGGCTATATGTAGGTTTCCAAAAATCTCAGTTGGCCGCTGACACTTACTTCGCGCGTGGTGGCTGGCAGGAGTATGGTCTCACCAGCTTCAAAGGTGGTGGTATCCCCATTGTCGTCTGAAAGGGTTCCGCTTCCTTTAACGCAGATCAGGATGACAAAACTGTCGAGTTCACTGTAGTCAATAGTCATCGGCTCGTCAACCTCATAGATGGCTGTGGTGAAATAGGGACAACGCACAACCTCTACTCCTGTGTTTTTTTGAAGGGTGTAGTTGGTGCGTTGGTCGGACAATACTTGGTAGTTGATGCTCTCTGATGCTTCCTTTGTGTGCAGTTGGCGGTAGTGACCGTCTTTATCTTGCCGATGATAATCGTAAATGCGGTAAGTGACATCGCTCGTCTGCTGGATTTCTGTGATAAAACATCCTTTGCAAATAGAATGGATGCGTCCGGCGGGTATGAAAAAAACGTCACCTTCTTTCACGGTGTAGCTGGCAAGGGCGTCGATGATCGTGCCGTCGGATACCATCTGCTTATATTGTTCTGGGGTGATGTCTTTTTTCAGCCCGTTGAATATCTGTGCGTCGGGGGAAGAGGGCAGGGTATACCACATCTCTGTCTTTCCCCGTTCTTTTCCTTGGCGAAGAGCAGTCTCATCGTCGGGGTGTACTTGGATGGAGAGGTCTTGGCAAGCATCGATAAATTTGATGAGTAAGGGAAATTCATTGCCGAATTTGAGATAGTTGTCGGCGCCGAGTAATCGGTCTCGCATCAAGGCTACCAACTCATTGAGCCTTAGACCGCTATATTCACCTTCGCTGATGATGGTTTCTTTTCCTTCTACACCGGAGATTTCCCAACTCTCTCCAACTTGATGGAGATTGCTGTCTAAATGCTTGAAAGGGATGATTTTCTCTCCTCCCCAAAGGGTACTCTTTAATATAGGTTGGAACTTAAACATTATTAGTCAGTTGAATTGGTCGTTTTTTGTGTGAGTGAGGGGCGTTTACTGTAATCTGCTGCTCATGATCTTTACTTCTTAGGCTTAATTGTCTTCCCAGAAGGGTGTCGAAAACAGTATCAGCACGTTGAAAATCTCCAGACGGCCAAGAAGCATCAGCGCTGTACAGATCCATTTTATCCAGATGGGAAGACCGCTCCAGGTCAGGTCTGGACCTAGTTCATTGAGGGGCAGGCCCACATTACTGATACAGCTGAGGGAGATAATGGCTGAGTTGGTCACATCGATATTGATGGACAACATCAAGGCCATAGTACCAAAACATGCCAGGATATAAATGGTGAAGAAAGCGATGAGACTGTGCACCATCGTCGATGGAATCGCCTTGCCGTTGAGCTTCACAGGGAGAACTGCACGTGGGTGCATCATCCGCATGAACTCGTTGCGCACGACGCGAAGAATCATCAGCGCCCTCGAACTTTTAAAACCTCCAGTGGTGGAACCGGAACATGCACCGATAAACATGAGAACGGCTAAAAGCATCCAGGTGACATGAGGCCATGATCCCACATTGTCGCAGAAGATGCCTGTGGTGGTCATCATCGACACCACATGAAAGGTGGCTTTCCTAATAGCCATCTCCAGCCCATATCCTTTGCTGAACATGAGTACGACAGCGATGACCAGGCTACAGCAAACCACAATGATCGTGTAGAAACGCCATTCCTCGTTGTGAAAGAAGTCGTGCCACTTGGCTTTGGTATTGCGCTTATATTCTCGCCAACTGCTGTATTTTCGCTGGACAATGATGATGAAGAGCATCGAGAAATTGATACCCGACAGATATTGAATCACAAGGGCTATATACTCTATCTGGGGAGAGTGGAAGTGGGCTATGCTGTCGTTATGGATGGAAAAACCTCCTGTGGCGGTTGTCGTCATGGCATAATTAAAGGCGCTGAAAGTGTCCATGCCTGCCAAACCATAGCAGAGACCGCAACCGACAGTAAGTGCGATGTATACCCACCAGATACGCATGGCGGTAGCGCTCAGGCGAGGGTGCATCTTTGACCTGATGGGACCTGTCGCTTCAGCGGAGAATACCTTCATCGTATTGCCTACCATGGACGGGAGAATGGCAATGGTGAAAAAGACAATTCCCAAGCCCCCTATCCATTGGGAGAGTGAGCGCCAGAAAAGCATGGCCTGATGACTCACCAGTTCTGACTCCACATCGTTGATCATTGAGGCGCCTGTTGTGGTGAATCCCGACATCGTTTCAAAAAAAGCATCAGTGGTGATGCGCCATATCTCAGGAAGATCGTAGAATTTGGCCGTGCCGAAAAATCCTCCAAAAAGATATGGCAGAGAACCGAAAATACTGAATGTAATCCAAGTGAGCGTCACGACAACATAAGCGTCTCGGCGGCTCATTGTCGTAGGGGCTTGATGCCCCATCCTCAGTAAACCTAATCCTGCCCCGGAAGTGATAAGCATCGAGAAGAAAAATGGCCACAAGTCATCGCAGCCATAACAGAGAGCTACCACAACGCAAATCGCCATAAACACCGCTTCGAGAAGAAGAAGTGAACCGAGAACTTTGGATATGAGTGGTTTGTTGAGCATTATGAGATGAAGAATTTCTCTATCTTTTTGAGATCTATTTCATAACAGATGACCACCACATTATCGCCTGGCATGATCTGGGTGCCACCGGAGATAAGCATGGCTTCATGTCCTCTCACCAGACCACCAAGTGTGCAGCCTTTGGGCAAACCTAATTCAAATACTTTCTTGCGGGTTACTTTCGAACCAGCTTGGGCAATGAATTCGGCTACGTCTGCTTTTACAGATGCCAGATACCCGATGTTGCGAGCGTCGAGCATCATCTTGTAGATATTGCTTGCTGCAAGCAATTTCTTGTTGATGATCGTACCGATGTCGAGACTCTCTGCCATACTCAGATAGTCGGAATTTTCCACCATGGCAATCGTCTTTCTTACACCCAGCTTCTTGGCTGTCAGACATGCTAAGATATTCACTTCGTCGTCACCGGTGAGCGCTACAAATCCTTGGGTGTTCTTGATGTTTTCTTCTTTCAGCAGGGAGATGTCTCGCCCGTCACCGTGAATCACGATAACTTTGGTGTCGTCAAGCACTTCGTTGAGATATTCGCAGCGGGACTCGTTTATCTCGATGATTTTCGTGTTGATGAAAGAGGGCATCTCTTTGGCTGCACGGACGGCGGTCTTGCCTCCTCCCATGATAATGACGTTCTTCACATCGGCATAATGCTCCTTGCCGACAATCTTTCTGATGTAGGCAATATAGTTGGTCGTGGTCATGAAGTAGACAATATCATAGACGTGCAGTTCATCATTTCCGCCAGGAATGATGGTCTCGTTGCCTCGTTTGATCGCTACCACATGATAGGGGTCATCAGGGCCGCAGAGAAGACGGAGCGGCTGGTTCAAAATCTCACAGGTATCGCGCAATTTGATGCCCAACATGACGAGAGAACCTCCGTGGACATCCCATCGCTGCCTCACCCAACTGAGTTTGAGACCTTTGATGATATTGCTGGCAGCTAGCTTCTCAGGATATATGAGTGTGTCGATTCCCATCTGGCGGATAATCCCTTCATTGTCGGAATCAATGTATTCGTAATTGTCTACTTGGGCTACAGTACGCTTGGCACCCATCGCATGAGCCATCACACAACTCGTGATGTTGACGTGCTCATTGGGGGTCACGGCGATGAAGATGTCTGCCTCATCAGCATCCGCCTGGCGGAGGGACTTGATCTCTGTAGCTGAACCATGAAGCGTCATCAGGTCATATTCACTGCTGATGTCATCGAGCTTATCGGCATCTTCGTCAATGAGCACGATGTCCTGGTTGCTGCGTGAAAGCAACTGTGCCAGATGTGAACCGATGGCTGAGGCGCCAGCAATGATGATTTTCATAGGCTTAAAATGGTTTGCTTGATTGAGGCAACGTCGATGCCTACCAACTGATGAAGCTCTTCCACGGTGCCATGCTCGATGAAAGTATCGGGTAGTCCAAGGCGTTGGATAAGAAGTGGGTAATGGTGATCGGCCATCCACTCCATCACTGCTGAACCGAATCCACCGGTGATGCAACCGTCCTCGATGGTGATGATATGGGTGAAATGAGTGGCTACTTCTTCCAGAAGTTGTTCGTCAAGTGGCTTGATGAAACGCATGTCGTAGTGAGCTACTGATATTTGGCTCCCCTCGGAAGATAGTTGCCGGATGGCTTCTGTCACATGAGTGCCTATAGGACCAACACTCAGGACGGCCACATCGGTTCCCTCATGTAACTTACGCCCCGTACCGACAATGACCTCTTTCATAGGGCATCGCCAGTCTGGACATGAACCATGACCGCGAGGATAACGGATGACAAATGTACCTTTTCCGTCGAGTTGTGCCGTATACATGAGATGACGCAGTTCATGCTCGTCCATCGGTGAGGCTATCGTGATGTTGGGTATGGCCCTCAGTGCGGCTATATCAAATGCACCATGGTGAGTGGGGCCGTCTTGTCCGACAAGGCCTGCTCTGTCAAGACAGATGACCATGGGCAGATTGAGGATGGCTGCATCATGGATAATGTTGTCATAAGCACGTTGAGCAAAAGCACTGTAAATATTGCAGAACGGCAACAGACCATCTTTTGCCATGCCTGCAGAGAAGGTAACGGCATGCCCCTCTGCTATACCAACATCAAAAGTACGGTTGGGCATGGCTTTCATCATGATGTTGAGTGAACAGCCCGATGGCATGGCCGGTGTCACGCCGACAATGCGCTTGTTGGCCTTCGCGAGTTCAAGGAGCGTATGGCCGAAAACATCTTGAAATTTCGGGGGACGACCGGTTGCATCGCTGACAAGACGCTCTCCTGTGTCGACATCAAACTTTCCGGGAGCATGCCATGCTTGGGCATTTTTCTCGGCGGGTTTATAACCTTTGCCTTTGATGGTGTGCAGATGGAGCATCTTGGGGCCTTTATATTTCTTCAACTGGCGTAGTATTTTCACCAGTTCCAACACATCGTGGCCGTCAATAGGTCCGAAATATCGGATGTTCATCCCTTCAAAAACATTCTGCTGATGGCTGATGGCTGATTTCACGGCATTGGTCAGACGGATGATGCCATGGCGGCGGTTGTCGCTGAGCAGGCCCTTACGTGTCAACCATTGTGCGATGCGATAGCGCACCTTGTTGTAGGTCTCGCTGGTGTTAAGTTTCGCCAGATATTGCTTCATGCCACCTACAGAACGGTCGATGCTCATGTTGTTGTCGTTGAGAATGATGAGCATGTCATTGGAGGTGGAGGAAACATTGTTGAGACCTTCAAATGCCAGGCCTCCACTCATCGCCCCATCACCTATGACAGCCACCACATGCCGCTTCGAACCACAGAGCTTGGCTGCGACAGCCATACCGAAAGCTGCTGAGATAGAGTTGGAGGCATGACCACAAGTGAAGGTGTCATACTCGCTTTCCATGGGACTGGGAAAGGGACGTATGCCATGCAACTTGCGGTTTGTGCAGAATGCCTCACGGCGGCCTGTGAGTATCTTATGACCGTAGGCCTGATGACCGACATCCCACATGATGCGGTCATCAGGGGTCTTGAATACGTAGTGGAGCGCTACAGTCAGTTCCACCACACCAAGACTTGAGGCCAAATGACCAGGGTTGACTGCCACCTCATGTATGATGTCATCGCGTAATTCCGCGCATAACTGTGGCAGTTGCTCCTCTTTTAGACGTCTCAGGTCATCGGGAGTTTCTATTTTGCTTAATAAAGGATATGTGTCTTTTTCCATTTTCAAAAAGCAAAGATACAAAAAATATGGTAATGCGCAAATTTTTTCTCCTATTTCGTCTTTCATTTGCTCTTATGGGATGGATGATATGATTGGGATGTCATGAGTTGGAGTATGGTGGAAGATGATGATTGTCTACAGAAAAAAGACAGTGGGATGAGTGTTGAGATGGTAATTATCTATAAAAAAATATCTTTCACTGTCATGAAAAGAAAAAATTGAGTATATTTGCAGCAAAACCAAAATAATTGACAATATGAAACGCATCCTTATCTGTTTGACGGCAGCCATGATGTCCGTCACTATTTTTGCGCAGAAGACCAGTGGTGGAATCACGGCCGATATGCTCAAACAAATCGAAAAGACGCAGAGCAGGGGAACCGCAGACAAGGCTCTCTTCAACGCGATAGCAGCGAATTCGATAGATGACCTGGCTAAAAATTTCTCTAACCAGACACGACTGGACACGTATTTCAGTCATGAAACCAAGAGCCAGTCAATTCATAATCAGAAAAGCAGCGGACGATGCTGGATGTTCAGCGGACTCAATGTCTTGCGTGCTAATTTTGCTAAGGCTCATGGGGATACGATCAGCGTGGAATTTTCCCACGACTATCTTTTCTTCTACGACCAGTTGGAGAAAGCCAACCTGATGTTGCAAGGGGTTATCGATATGGCCAATAAACCTATCGAGGATACCTATGTCTCTTTCTTCTTCCGCCATCCCATCAGTGATGGTGGCACTTTCTGTGGCGTGGCAGATCTGGTCGAAAAATATGGACTGGTACCTATGAGCGTGCAGCCTGAGACTTATTCTGCAGAGAATACAAGTCGCATGTCGAGACTCATTGATTCAAAACTGCGTGAATTTGGATTGGAACTACGTAAGATGGTTGCTGACGGGAAGAAGACCAAGGCCATCAATGAACGCAAAACGGAGATGCTGGCAACCATTTATCGGATGCTGGCGATCACTTTGGGAGAACCGGTGAAAGAGTTTTCTTATGTGTTCCGTAACAAAAATGGCAAACCAGTGGGGGAACCGAAAACATATACACCGATGTCTTTTTACAAGGAAACTGTGGGTGGCCCTATCAACGGTACTTTTATTATGGCGATGAATGATCCCAGAAGGCCTTATTACAAGACTTATGAGGTAGAGTGGGACCGGCATACTTATGATGGACACAATTGGAAATACATCAATTTGCCCATGGACGATATAGAGGAGTTGGCCATTAAATCCATTAAGGACGGGCATAAACTCTATTCTTCGTATGATGTGGGTAAACAATTTGACCGTAAAAATGGTTTCCTCGACCTTGATAACTATGATTATTCTTCACTTTTTGGAACTGAATTCACCATGGATAAGGCTCAGCGTATCATGACCTTCGACAGTGGGTCAACGCATGCCATGACGCTTACGGCGGTTGATCTCGATGCTGATGGAAAAGCCAAGAAATGGAAAGTGGAGAACAGCTGGGGCGCAACGTCTGGACAAAAAGGGTATGCTATCATGACCGACAGTTGGTTCCGTGAATATATGTTCCGCCTGGTAGTAGACAAGAAGTATGTGTCAGAAAAAATATTAGAGGCTGAGAAGCAAAAACCGCTGATGGTGATGCCTGATGATCCGCTCTTCCTCATGGATGAGTGATCATGGATGAGCCGTGGTGCGACTGTTTATAAAGATTTTTTCAAGCACCATTTGGCTTTTTCTGTCAGATAGGGTTGGAGGGTGTCATAGGGAATGGTGAAATGAAACACTCCTGCGGCAAAACAACTGATGGCGTATGGTTGAAAAGAAAACACCACACCCTCTTCTCCTAATCCGGGTTGGGGCAAAGCGGCGTCTGCTGTGAGATTGCCTTTATCGTCTGTTGGCGTGAAGTGACGGATCACATCATCCATGGTCTCATGACTATGCCAATTGCCATAATGGGGGTCTTTTATGACGGCTCTGTAGAAAGCTTGGAGCACTTCTGTCTTACATTCAGGCTTGAAGAGATAATCCCAGTCGATTTCTTGTTCATGGACGGGGTCATAGGATATCAGTTCTTCCGTGAAATAACCGTGTGCGCCTCCTTGATGTTCATGCATATATTTTAGGAAGGTGACCATATTATCGGTGGAAAACCATGCTTGAAAGCAAATGTCAAGAAACAAATGGGTGGAAATCAACATCTCCTCAGAAACCATGGTCTGATGAATGGTCTTGAGATAGCGATCGGCAGTCAATTGGGCCAATGATTCCTTACCGATGGTGTCCTGTGGATAGTCTTCCGGGTGGAGAGCGCTTCCTAATAAGTAATCCGACATGGATGACTCATATACTTTTTTTGTCAGCCATTTCTTGATGGATGATTCATGAGGTGTTGTTTTACTGGGATAGTCTACACAGAAACTGTAACTCACAGCGTTGCAGAAATCGGCTATAGTGTCTTTCCTGTATCGGGTATACGATGATATCCGATGATCAAAAGAAGAGAGTTCTCTCAGACTCGCAGGATCTTGGAAGTCGACAATCATATTCCTTTCCCCTATGTAAACACGAAATTTGTACTTCTCATTTGGCGAGATAGAATCATACCATAGCGTAGGATCTTCTATGAGAAGTTTTTCTTTATTGAAAATCACAAAAGTACGGCAAGAAGTCTCAAAGGCGTAATAGAAGGCTTCATCATTAACCACACAAATGGTATCAGCATACCATTCTGCCGAATCGAGCAGATTTTCTATGAAAGGGGGAATTGATGCTTCAGCCTGTTTTTGGCAGATCTTTTCCGCTGTCTTTTTCTCATGGCAATTCATCAGTCCAAAGCAGCACACGGTAAAAAGACTGTATACAAAGAATTGGTTGGATAATCTGAATGATTTCATGTGGTCATGCTTTTGTTGTGGTTGTTTTTTGAGAATAGAATGTTTAAACCAGTAACGTCTATCATGAAATCAACTTTTTTCTTCAAAAATGCGTCATCGATGGGTTCTTGTGTGGTAATGATACATGAAACGACAGCGGCGACATCCGATGATGAATGTCGTCGCTGTATGAATATAGCTGAGGACGCCATGCTTCAGATGGCCATCTTCAGGCTTGTCTTACCTGTTCTATTTTTTGTAACAGTTGAAAATGTTGTTGAGCAGGTGATCAGGCAGTTTGGGGGTGAAAAGGCTTACCAGAGGCACCACAATAAAACCTCCGACCATGGCTATCGCACCGCAGTTGATGGGATTGATAGGATTGCCGATAAGCATGTTGATGACGGTGATTCCCACACCCCAGATGAAACATGCCCAGACGGAGGCCGGTGTCACTCCACGCCAGTATAAACCTAACATGAATGGTGCGAGGAAGGCACCTGCCAAAGCACCCCATGAGATACCCATCAGCTGTGCTATGAAAGTAGGCGGGTTGAGCGCAATCATCAGTGAAAGAGCGATAAAGAACACGATGAGCACACGCATCACCACGACTTTCCGGCGCTCGATCTTCTCTGCCACCAGGTCGTCAATAGAACCTTCTGTGACTTCTCCTGGCGCAGCCTTCTTGTCGCGATAGATAAGGTCAAGTGTCATAGTGGAAGACGAGGTGAGCACAAGAGAGGCCAGGGTGGACATGGAGGCGGAAAGTACAAGGAGCACAACGAGTGCGATGATGAAATCAGGAAGGGTGTTCAGCATCGAAGGAACGATGGAGTCAAAGTCCAGACGTCCGTTGGGAAGGGTAGGGGGTGTGCCGAAGAGCCTGCCAAACCCGCCAAGGAAATAACAACCGCCTGCTACCACAAACGCAAAGAAGGTGGAGATGATGGTGCCTCGCCGGATGGCATGTTCATCGGTGATAGAGTAGAATTTACCTACCATTTGAGGTAAGCCCCAAGTGCCAAGTGAGGTTAGTACCACCACACCGAAAAGGTTCCATGGGTCTGGGCCCAGCCATGAGGCAAACCCTCCATTGATAGAGGGGTCAGCATCATTGGGCATCTCTGCCAACTTACCGACAGCAGTAGACAAACCTCCTTGTGAATTGAGCACTGCAACGATCACCACAACAATGCCAAAGAGCATAATGACACCTTGTACGAAGTCGTTCATGGCAGTAGCCTTGTATCCGCCTAAGATGACATATAAGGCCGTAAGAATGGCCATGATCACAACACAGTATTCGTAAGGAATGCCAAAACCCATCTCAAAAAGCGTTGAGATTCCTTTGTATACACCTGCTGTGTAAGGGATCAGAAATACAAAAGCGATGATGGAGGCTACTACCCGTAACCACTCATTCTGATAACGGGTGCCAAAAAAGTCGGGCATGGTGCGGCTTTCGATATGTTGGGTCATGAGTTTGGTCCTTCGCCCCAGCAGTATCCATGCCAATAACGAACCGATAATGGCGTTGCCGATGCCAATCCAAGAGGCGGATAGACCATACTTCCATCCAAACTGTCCTGCATATCCCACAAACACCACGGCTGAAAAATAACTCGTACCATAAGCGAATGCTGTGAGCCATGGTCCCACGGCTCTACCACCTAATACAAATCCGTCGACTGTGGAGGCCTGTTTGCGGGAATAGATACCCACGCCTACCATCACGGCCAGAAAAATGATGGTAAGTATGATTTTAATGATCATGCTGTTGGTTTTTTATTGAAAGTTTGATTGTTTGCATAAATTAGAATGCCACCTGCACTTGGGCTTGTAGCCAGTCATAATCTTTGGTGAAATGACTGAAGCAGCGGGAGTACTGAAGTTGTAGCCGGCATTTTTTGAAAAACCAATATTGCAAGCCACCCGTCAAATAGGTCTGGTGACAATTCATGTCGGTGTTGCGGTCGAAGTAGTCGGCAGAGGCCACCACATCAAGTTTTTCAGCTACAGGGACACTCGCTGTGATATAGCCGCCCATGCTGCCTACATCACCGTCTTTACCACCCAGATATTCTGCTCGTACGTTGCACTCCGGACTTTTCCATTCGGCACCGACGCTGAAACGGTCACGACGGTAGTCGTCGCCGACGGCTATGTTGGGGTTCCATACTGCTGTACCCACAGCATGCCCACGACCTTTTTGGGCAGTGGCCACAAGGCGTAGTTGTTCCATCGGTTTGTATTCAAGTCTTGCGATGACGTCTTTGTCTGAATTGCCGTCTTTGCGGTTGATACCTTGGCCGTTCATCAAGGCTAACTCATAATGTAGATGATTATCAAAAAGGTCTCCGAAAATCATCAGTCCTTGATCACGTCCATAATTGACTCCATTGAGCGGATCGGGACCCTCACCTGCTAAGAAAAGGACAGCTTGGGAATATACATCGATGAGTTCGAGCATAGTGGGTGAGAGCGGGTTCTCCAAACTGTAACTGTGTTTGAACTGTCCTAGACGGACGTTGAGCGCTTTGTCTTTTGTAATACGGTAGTCAAGGTAATATTCTTGTACCACACTGGAGAAATCATGCATGAACATGAAGGAGAAGCGGTCGGTGATACGTCCCTTAGCCCAAAACAAGGTGCGCTTCAGATTGAAAGTGCTGGTCGTGTGGCCATTGGCGTTATCATAAGAATAACCTCCTTGAGCATACCCGTGGAGTTCAACACGATCGGTTAGTTCTTTGAGCCAGTCAATAGACTCTGTTTTTTGTCCCATGGTTGTGGTTGAACAGGTTAATGCACAAAACAAAACCATAGAGATCTTAAATAGTTGTTTCCTCATTGGATTAGGTCATTTATAGAAGTGGTATATCTCCCATCGCTATGGGAGGTATACCTGTTTTTTTTAATTTTTTTTGGGGTGTTGATTATACCAGATGGCTGATCAGATCCTCTCTGTCGCCAGGTAACATATCAATCACAGGTATCTCAATCATGGTGTAACATCCTGGTTGCATACGCATGGAGGCACGGGCAACATTGACCAGAACTTGTCCGGTGAGTGCCGGATTGTTGATGCTCATGTTGAACTCCAGACGTTGGTTTTGTGTCTTTCCGCTCACACCTTTTCTCACAAGGTTGACACCATGACCCATGTCACGCACATCATCGACAGAGGGAACAGCAAAGACGTGTGTCTCGTCATTGGCAAAATACGGGTCGGCTTTAATAGCGGCGGTCACTTCTTCAAGCGAGGCTCCTTCTTCCAGTTCCACATACACCATGCGGCGATGGATGCCTTCGCCTTTGGGAATGGTCATGGAGAGTGCGTTTTTCACGCCTGCCTTAGAGCGTACACATACGGAATGTCCCATCGACATGCCTGGCCCGAAATTGGTGTAGGACAATCCTTTAGGGGCAAGACTCTGCATGAGGGCACGCACGATGCTGTCGCTGCCCGGATCCCATCCGGCGGCAATCACCGACACCCTGTTGTTTGCCTTGCAAATGGGCATCAGTGCGGCACGGTAATCGAGAATGCTCGTGTGGATGTCGAAACTGTCAACGGTGTTGATGCCTAAAGGAAGTATCTTCTTGGCATATTCCTCGCAACTTCTGGTAGGAGTGGCAAGGATGGCCACATCAACATCTTTTAATTGGGTGATATCGCTCACCACTTCATAGTCTGATAGTTCGGAGGGCTTGTCGGCAGCACCATTACGACGTACGATACCTGCAATCTCAAAATCGTCAGCAGCTTCCAGTGCTTGGATGGCATATTTGCCGATGTTGCCGTATCCCACGACGGCAGCTCTAATCTTTTTCATATCTTTTTGAATTTAAAAATTTCAATTTCGGTTGCAAAATTATATCATTTAATTGAAATAGCTTTCATTTAGTAGGAAAAAATTCATATTTTATTAAAAAATGTTTTGGAGGCTATTCTGCTTCATGTTGTTTTGTAAGTCTTCTTTTTACATATAATCATATAAATAATGTTTCCTCAGACAGAGATGCCAGTGTTTTAGATGACCGATGAAACCTTGATTGTTCAATTTTCCTACTTGGAGGCAATAATATGCCGTCCTTGTCGTTATAATATCGTATATATACCAATTTATATTGTAAATGATAGAATATATTCGGGGGGTATTGACAGATATCACCCCAGCAATGGCTGTCATAGAGACGGCTGGAGTGGGTTATGCGCTCAATATCTCGCTCAATACTTTTACCGCCATCCAAGACAAACAAGAAGTGAAACTTTTTGTGGATGAGGCTATCGTCACTGGCGGGCGTGATGACTCCATCACCCTCTATGGCTTTGCTACAAAGCAGGAGCGGGAATTATATCGGCATCTGATCTCTGTCTCTGGAGTTGGAGCCAACACGGCACGCATGATTCTCTCCTCGTTTACAACGGCCGAGTTGTGTGGGGCTATTGCCAATGGTGACGAGCGATCATTAAAGGGCGTGAAGGGAATTGGTCTGCGGACCGCACAGCGCATCATCGTCGACTTGAAAGATAAAATTGCCAATAGTGACTTGGCACAGGATATTCCAAATCAAGTAGCGTCACCAGCCGATAATATCGACAAAGATGTGAAAGACGAGGCCATCGCCGCGCTCACCATGCTTGGCTTTTCACCAGCACCTACAGCTAAGGTGGTGGTGGCAATTATGCAGCAGCAGCCAGGCATTCCTGTGGAACAGGTGGTGAAATTGGCTCTCAAACAGATTAAATAGACTGACTGGCATTCGGACGATGCCTCTCTATTTTACAAGCAACTTGCAATTCTTTTTATGAAGGTCAAACAACGGATTTTAGGTTTTCTTTTATTTCTGCTCACCATCAGCGTGATGGCGGGCTATGCCATATCCGTGCCTCAGGATGACCTCACACGACGACAAAACAACAGACAGCAGAGCAACAGACCTCAAAACGGCAGACCGCAGGACAATAGGCCGCAAGACAACAGACCGCAAACCAACAGACGGCAGAACGGCGCCAACGCACAGCGTGCCGGTGATGACACCAAAAACTCTCCCGATGACAAGAAAAAGACAGATGTCAAAGCACAGCCTATTCTTGAAACCAATGAGGAGATACCCGATTCTTTGCTCCATCCAAGGTGGAAGATCCAGCGCACGCAACCTATCACCGACGATGACCTGCGGCAAGGCAGCACCGACCTCGCACGGCCAGAGAACATGAAACAGTCAGTGGTCTATAATGATACACTCGACCGCTATATCTTCGGCAATAAAATTGCTGGTACCTACGTCTGGGCTCCAACGATGATGAATTATGATGAGTATTTCAAATGGAGCGAGCGGCAGGCATTGTATCAGTTTTTCAAGTCCAAGAGTGAGGAGGCTGTCAAGAATAAGGGCAAAGATAAGTTTGACTTCACCGACATGCATTTCGACCTTGGACCAGCAGAGAAAATCTTCGGACCGGGTGGTGTGCGTATCAAGACCTCAGGTACGGCAGAACTGAAATTTGGCGCTACGTTGAAAAATATTGACAATCCGTCACTGCCCATCCGAAACCGTAAGACCACCACCATGGACTTTGACGAGAAAATCAACCTCAGCGTGAATGGCAAGGTGGGTGACAAGGTGAACATGAATCTCAACTACAACACGGATGCCACTTTTAATTTTGATTCGCAGAGCTTGAAACTCAAATATGAGGGAAAGGAAGACGAAATCATCAAACTCGTCGAAGGTGGCAATGTGTCTTTCCCGTCCAATTCGAGACTCATCACCGGTGCCAGTTCTCTCTTCGGACTGCGCACTGACATGCAGTTTGGCAAACTGAAGTTGCAGACCGTCATCTCGCAAAAGAAATCTTCCTCTTCAAGCGTCTCTTCAAAAGGTGGTGTACAACTCACTGCCTTTGAGATCGATGCCGCCAACTATGAGGAAAACCGCCACTTCTTCCTCGCTAAATATTTCCGTGACAGATACGATGATGTGATGAAGACATTGCCTACACCTGCCACAGGTGTGGAAATCAACCGTATTGAGATATGGGTGACCAATAAGACGGGATCCACCACCAATACGCGTAACATCATTGCTCTTCCACAACTGGGCGAAAGTGGTTCGCCCATGCCGCCTTCCAACAATGCCAATTCACTCTATTCGGATATGGTGGGGGCTTATGCCGCAGCCCGTGATATCGATCAGACATCTACTGTGCTCGATCCACATATGGTGGGTGGTGTTGACTATGAGAAAATCGAGAGCGCGCGGTTGCTTAATTCGTCTGAATACACCATTAACGGTCCGATGGGATATGTGTCTCTCAAGACAGCCCTCCAGACCGATCAGGTGCTCGCTGTCGCTTTTGAATATAATTATGGTGGCGTGACCTATCAGGTGGGTGAGTTCGCCAGCGATATCACAGACGTAAACAAATGTCTGATTGTCAAGTCTCTGAAGAACACCAGCAATAATCCGCAGCAGAGCAACTGGGACTTGATGATGAAAAATGTATATTACCTCGCTTCATCGGTACAAAAAGACAGGTTCCGCCTTGATATCAAGTTCCAAAGTGATACCGCGGGTGTCTATCTCACCTATATCCCAGAACCGCAAGTCAAGAGTCAGACCATCATCAAAGATATTGATGCAGATCGTCTCGATGACAACAATAAAGTGCACTCCAATGGCTATTTTGACTTCATTGAAGGGTATACCGTCAGCAACGGAAGAGTTTTCCTGCCCAAGGCGGAACCTTTTGGTGAATATCTCTACAACTTCCTTGTCTCAAATGGGGTAGCACCGGCAACGGCAGAAAAATACAGCTATACCGAGCTCTATGACTCCACCAAGACGGTGGCTAAGCAGATCGCGGAGAAGGATAAGTATATCTTGATGGGACAATATAGGGGCACTTCGGCTAATGTGATCTCATTGGGGGCCTCCAACGTGCCTCAGGGATCAGTCGTCGTGACAGCCGGTGGCGTGACACTGTCGGAAGGTTCTGACTATACGGTAGACTACTCTGCAGGTGAGGTGACCATCCTCAATCAAAGTATCATTGACGCTGGTACCGCCATCAATGTGTCGCTGGAGAGCAATACAGACTATGGACAATCAAGAAAGACCATGTTTGGCGTCAACTGGGAGTACGACTTTAGCAAGAATTTCCAGTTGAGCGGTACACTGAGGCATCTCTCTGAGCAGGCGCTCACCACCAAGGTCGCCATGGGAGCAGAACCTCTCAACAATACGTTGTGGGGAGTGAATCTCAATTGGAAGAAAGAAAGCCAGTGGCTCACCAACATGCTCAATATGATACCATTCTTGCATGTCACGCGGCCCTCACAAATCTCACTCACTGCGGAGTTCGCCCATCTGATTGCTGGGCAGGCTCGTGGCACACAGGACAATGCTTCTTATCTCGATGATTTCGAGAATACCAAAAACTCGATCGATGTGTCTTCTCCTACCTCTTGGGTGATTTCCAGTGTTCCGACGATGTTTGATGAATACAAAGACAAGACTGGGCTCTCAAGTGGATACAACAGAAGTCTGTTGGCTTGGTACAATGTCGACCCTCTGTTCACCCGCAGGAGTTCATCACTCACACCTTCACATATTAAGAGCGACCTCGACCAGCTGTCTAATCACTATGTGCGTGAGGTATATGTGCGCGAACTCTATCCCAACCGTGACCAAAGTTCATATAGTGGTGCCACCTCTACCTTGCCTGTTCTCAACCTCGCCTTCTATCCTGCTGAGCGCGGACCTTATAATTTCAATCCCAACCTCAACAGTCAGGGACGGTTCGAACAGTTGCAGAACAAATGGGGTGGAATGATGAGAAAACTCGACACCAATGATTTTGAGGCTGCAAATATCGAATACATTGAGTTCTGGATGCTCGACCCGTTTATCTACTCTCATGAGCAGACTGATGCTGGGGAGTATGGTGGCGACTTCTACATCAATCTCGGTGAGGTTAGTGAGGACATCCTGCGTGATGGCAAGAAATTCTATGAGAGTGGCATGCCTGTAGATGGTTCCAATGCGTATAATTTCACCCAATGGGGTAAGGTGCCCACCCAGTCGACCGTCACCTATGCCTTCGCTACCACGGCGGGATCCAGAGCCATGCAGGATGTGGGATACAACGGACTGACAGACACCGAGGAGCAGACGTTTACTTCCTATCAGGACTTTCTCACATCGATTCAAGGAAAGGTGGCACCCGAAGTGTTCGACAGTATCTGGGCTGACCCGGCCAATGATGACTATCACTATTTCCGTGGCAGTGATTTTGATGAACGGCAGGCTTCCATCCTCCAACGCTATAAGAAGATCAATAACCCTCAAGGGAATACTCCCGACTCTGATATGAGGCCTGAAAACTATGATACTTCTTATAAAACCACTCCTGATGTGGAGGATATCAATCAAGACTACACGCTCAATGAGTATGAGAAATATTACCAATATCATGTCTCCATACGCCCCGAGGACATGGTGGTGGGACACAACTTCATTGTTGACAGCCGCATAGGAAGTGGTACGCTTCGCAACGGTGAGCGTTACGAGGTCACCTGGTATCAGTTCAGAATACCGCTCGACAGATACGAACGACGTGAGGGATCCATCAGCGACTTCAGTTCCGTGCGTTTCATGCGTATGTTCCTGACCAATTTCAGTAAACCCATCGTGCTCCGTTTCGGTAGCCTCGACTTAGTGCGGGGAGAGTGGAGGGTCTACAACCAGAACCTGTCTACCACAGCCTCCAACTCTGGATATATGTCGGTGAGTGCCGTCAATATTGAGGAAAACAATGATAAGGTGCCTGTCAACTACATCTTGCCGCCGGGAATCTCGCGTGTGCAAGACCCCACACAACCGCAACTCGTGGAGAATAACGAACAGGCGCTCAATATCGTGGTCAATGAATTGAGCACAGGTGAATCGAAGTGTGTCTATAAAAACACTACTCAGGACCTGAGGCACTATCGTCGCTTACAGATGTTTGTTCATGCCAACGCCATGAATGAGAATGTCACCAATCTGACCGACAACCAACTGGCTGTATTCATACGTCTGGGTAGCGACTACAAGAGCAATTATTATGAATATGAGATCCCTCTGAAACTCACACCTCCGGGACATTACGACAAATACTCTTACTCCGACAAAGTCATCGTATGGCCAGAGGAAAATATGGTCGACATTCCGTTGAGTATCTTCACTTCTCTCAAAAAAGAGCGAAATTTGAGGAAAGCATTGGGACAGGCTTCGTATAACCAACTGTTCACGGCTTATGATGAGGATAAACCGGCCAATAAGGTGAGTATCATGGGTAACCCGACACTTGGTGAGGTGAAAACCATGATCGTAGGTGTGCGCAACCTCTCGGGTGACATCAAATCTGGTGAGGTGTGGGTCAACGAATTGAGACTCAAAGAGTACAACAACGAAGGTGGATGGGCTGCACAAGGGGCACTCAATGTGCAACTCTCTGACTTGGGTATGGTCAACGTGACGGGCAGTTATATGTCTGAGGGCTTTGGTGGCCTGGAAGATGGTGTGGCCACCCGTTCCCAGGATGATTTCCAAAACTTCACCCTCACGACAAATTTGGAGTTGGGCAAATTCTTCCCAGACAAAGCAAAGGTATCGATGCCGCTCTATTATTCGGTCACCAAAGAGAAGACAAAACCCAAGTATAATCCGCTGGATACGGATATGCGTCTCGATGATGCACTGGAGTCTTCCAATGAACATGAGCGCGAGTCTATCGAGTCTATCGCTGTGACAAAGGTCACCAACACCAACTTCTCCCTGTCGAATATGCGTGTGGGCATTCAGACAAAGGGGCATCCCATGCCGTATGACCCGGCCAACTTCTCCTTCTCCTACAGTCATTTGCACAACCATACCTCGGGAGAGACAACTGTTTATGAGAATGAAGACAAGTGGGATGGTTCGATGAACTATTCATGGACACCTGTCTTTAAGGCATGGGAACCTTTCAAAAACCTGATCAAGTCGAAGTCGAAATGGTGGGAGATTGCCAAGAAATTCGGAATCAACTATTTGCCTCAGAATATTTCGTTCAATACACAGATCACCCGACGTTATTATGAACTTCAGAGGCGGGATATGGAAAACCTTGAGGGTGCCAAATTGCCGTTGACCTTCTCGCAGCAGTTCTTGTGGAACAGAAAATTCTCCTTGAGATGGGATCTCACCAAAAACTTGCACATGAACTTTGAAAGCGGCACCAATGCGGAAATCGAAGAACCCTACACGCCTGTCAATAAGGATCTTTATCCCGATAGATATGAGGCATGGAAAGACTCTGTCTGGAACTCCATCAAGCATTTCGGCGATCCGTTGAAATATACACAGGTGTTCTCTTCTTCCTATCATGTGCCCCTCAATCTTATTCCTATTTTTGATTGGGTAAATGCCGACCTCAACTACGATGCTACTTATAACTGGGACCGTGGCACGGAATTGGAAGATGGCTCAACCATGGGAAATATTATCTCCAACAACCGGACATTTAAGGTCAATGGAACGTTCAATCTTCAGAAACTCTATGACCATATCCCGTTCCTGAAGAAAACCAACGAAAGGTTCAACAAGACGACCAGCAATAAGACAACGAAGAAAACCAATTCTTCCACTGCGAAAAAAACATCCAACAAGAACAAAGGAAAGGAAGAAGAGGATGGGAAAGAGGCTGATGATAAGCAAAAATCCAAACTTCCTAAAAATAAAAACACGTTTGAGAAGGAAATCACCATCAAGGCTGATACTTCTATCGTGGTGACCCATAGCAAGAAGAGCAGACGACTCCTCGTTTCTGCCAAGGGCAAGGATGGCAAAATCGTACCGGTGAAGTTCAAGGTGGTGGATGATAATAAGATAAAGATCATCAATAAGAGTGACTCTGCCGTTACCTTGAAGTTGACTGTCTCTCCAAAACAACCCCTTGAGGAGAAGTCATGGTATAAAACTGCTCAGGTGGTGGCTCGCGCCTTGATGATGGTGCGTAATGTGAGCATCAGTTACCGTAACCAACGCGCGATGTCGTTGCCGGGATTCTTGCCAAATATCGGAGCGACATTTGGACAGCATCGTGGGGATATCCTGAGTCCCGGACTTGATTTTGCCTTTGGACTCAACGATGAGAGTTATATCGACAAGGCACGTGATAACGGATGGCTGCTCAATAGTGACCGCATCACATCGGCAGCCACCAACTTCACCCGTGACTTGCAGTTGAAAATGACGCTTGAGCCGGCACGTGATCTGAAAATCGACCTCAATGCCAGTCACACGCAGACCGATGCGCGCAAAATACAATATGGTTATCTGGAGAATTCCACCACAAGAAGTGGCCAGTTCAATATGACCACCATCTCACTCAAGAGTTCACTTGAGGCGACAGGAAATGCGACAGACGGATACCATTCTGCTTCTTTCGAGCGTTTCTGCAACTCTCTTGAAGGTTTTCGCTCCAGGGTGCAGGCACAGTATGAGGGGGCTGTCTATCCTTCCAATTCCACTGTCGCCGGCGAGAAGTTCGACCCTGCCAATGGTGGTGTGGGATTATATAGCGCCGACGTGATGATTCCTGCTTTCTTGTCTTCCTACACCAATATCGGCGGATCATCGCTCAAATTGTTCCCAGCCATCAGTGCCATGCTGCCTAACTGGTCCATCCGCTATAGCGGACTCAGCAAACTGTCTCCATTCAAAGATCTCTTCAAGAGCGTCAATATCAACCACACCTATAAGAGTATCTTCGCCATCGGATCTTATGCCTCATTCAGCACCTGGCGTGAGTATATGGGTGATCTGGGATTCATTACCGATGCCACCACCAATATGCCTGTGCCGAGCAGTATGTTCAATATCTCTACAGCGAGTATCAATGAGCAGTTCTCGCCACTGCTGGGTGTGGATGTCACGTTGAACAACAACCTTACTTGTAAGTTGGAATATCGGACCGTACGTGAGGTCTCCCTTTCTACCACCAGTGTGCAGATCAGCGAGCGAACCAGTCATGACTGGGTGGTCGGCATGGGCTATAAGATCAATAACTTCCGTCTCTTTGGCGGTGGCGGTGCTCGTAAAGTGAAAGGCAACAAGAATAGTGGGAATAAATCTGATGAGGACAACAGCAAGAATACAAGCAAGAACAGCAGGGCGAAGGGCGGTTCCAGTTTCAATCACGATCTCAACTTGAGGTTTGATCTGTCCTATCGTCAGCAGGCGGCCATCACCCGAGATATTGCTACTTTGATCAGTCAGGCAAGTAGTGGTAATAACGCCTTCAAATTCTCGTTTAATGCTGACTATACATTGTCTAAACTGATGACCATGAGTTTCTATTACGACCAGCAGACCAATACGCCATTGCTCTCAAGCAACAGTTATCCGACGACCACTTACGACTTCGGTCTGAGTGTGAAATTCTCATTGACCAGATGATCCTTCAGCGTTCTTTTCACCGGCGTCTTACATGGGAGGCAATGGCTTGTATCTTGCTGCTGGCTGCTTGTGCGCTTTATTTCCTGTTGCAACGGTCGCCTTCCTATGCGGTCATCGCACTCGTGCTCGTCTGCATCGATGTGGTGATGATCGAACGAGCCATTCATACCACCTATTCTTTTACGGCTGAGGGTAACCTTGTCGTCAGCAGAGGGCGTTTTTCAAGGGATGTGGTGTTTCCTGTGAGTGACATCACGAGGGTTGAGCGGCATCGTCCTCTGTTGTGGGGGTCTGGGTTTCTGTTGATTACCTATGGCGCCAATCATTATATCAGTGTTCAACCCGATCAGGAGAATTCTTTTCTTGATGAGATAAAAAGACAACAGAAGAAATATGACAAAGAAAATGAATAAATGGCTTCTCTGCTTGGTCTTTTCTGCCATGCTGCCTTGGTGTGCTGGTGCGCAGATTGTGGATGACACTTTTTCTACGACCAGTTCTTTCAATGAGCCTGTCGACAGTTGGCAACGGGAAATGGCTGGACGCCTCGACTTCCTGATGAGTGATCCGCTGTTGCAGACCAGTCAGTTGGGATTGATGGTCTTCGACCTGACGACCAATAAGATGCTCTATGCCAAAAATGAGCGTCAGCGAATGCGCCCTGCTTCAGTGATGAAACTGGTGACGGCCATCACGGCACTCGACACTTTAGGCACCGACTATGAATACCTTACAAGGATTGGCTATCAGGGCAGGATTGTGGGCGATACGCTTATTGGCAATCTTTATTTCGTCGGGGGGTTCGATCCCACCGTTACCACGGGCGACGTGCGGGAGATGGCCACACGGATTCGGGATTATGGCATCCGGCACATTGAGGGATTGCTGGTGGCTGACCTGTCAATGAAAGACTCGCTTTGGCTGGGTAAGGGTTGGTGTTGGGATGATGATGACCCGCATCTGGTGCCTTTGCTTGTCGATGGGAAAGATCAGTGGATGAGTAGCATGATGACCGAACTTCAACGTCTGGGGGTAGGACTCTCTGTCTCCTTGGCACGGGGGAAGATGCCAAAGGGTGCCACTGAGATCTGTTGCTTCCGTAGCCATATCGATAAAGTGCTTACGCAGATGATGAAGGAGAGTGACAATCTCTATGCGGAGTCGTTGCTTTATCAGACGGCCTTGGCGGCCAGCAAACAAGGAGTTGGCACTGCTGAAGGAGCGGCTGGGGTGACTAAGCGGTTGCTGCGCAGATTAGGATTGACTCCCCGGTTCTATACCATCGCTGATGGTAGCGGATTGTCGCTCTACAACTATGTGACGGCAGAGATGATGGTCAGACTGCTGAGACATGCTTATGAGAAGTCTGATATCTTTGCACATCTCTATCCTGCTTTGCCGATCGCGGGTGTCGACGGGACGCTCAAGAAGCGGATGAAAACAGGATCTTGTGCAGGCAACGTGCATGCCAAGACTGGCACCGTCTCTGCTGTTTCCACACTCAGCGGCTATTGCACTGCGGCCAATGGACATCTGTTGTGCTTCTGTATCTTGAATCAGGGTATCGTCAAGGCTGATGAAGGACGGGATTTCCAAAACCGGGTGTGTAGCGAGATGTGCAGATAGTTTTTTATACAATAACCAGTAAATTTTTCAACCATGAGAATGATTGATGATGATCAGTGGAAACCAGTGATTACTACCCGCCAGGTGTTGGAGGAAGGGGAAGAGATCGTTTGCGTGAACCTTGATGCTGAAGGCGATTGGGAGGCGTTTGGCGATAGTGACTTCTGCGATGACGACCTTGATGCGGTCTCCATCTCAGAGATCATGGAGATTGATCCTTCTCTTGAAACCTTACCCGACATGCCATGCGGACAGTCGGTCATTCGGTTGGGAAAAGGGTCTCCATGGTGTGTTGTCGACGATTCCGAGGCTTAACGGGATAGCCAGGCAGGGACCTTTTTCGTCAGAATGTCGAGAGAGCTGGGTGTGATGTCTGTAGAGGAAAGATGCACATCATGTTTGGTAAATAGGATGAAGTGCTCTGAATAAATATTCCATTCATAACATGGATGGTAGCCAAGAGCCTTCAAGGTGCCTTTCTTAAGATGTAGTTGTCCGATCTTCTTGGTGCGCACACATAGAAAATCTGCTTTTCGCTCATACAGGTCTTTTAAATGGGCTTCCGTCATCTGTGGAATAGAGCCATTCTGATAAATCCAATATTTATTGGAAGGAAGTGCGTCGGGAAGTGTTTCTAAGCCATAGCTCAAACATCCTAAATTGAGTAGGGTGGGGTGGTCTACACGGGAGATGAGATAGGCTACGTTGTAATAGTCTGTTCTTAGCTTTCCGCCTCTCCAGAAAAATTCGTGTGGACTCTTGTTGATGAAGATAGCCAAAAGACAAGTCGTGGCGAATACTGTCGGCAGGTAGATTGCTGAGGGAATACGGCGGGCAGCGGTGACGAACATCAAGGCTGCGAAAATGAAACTGGTGGCATTGATGCTCAGGTAATAATCATATTGTCCAATTAAGGACATCCCCATTACCCATAGGACGACGATCAAGGGGAACAGGCGATATCGCTGTAGGTGTATGCCATAGAAGACCGCTCCTATCAGAATAACCGCCATCTCTATGCTGATAACAGGATTGGTTGTCGCATAATTGAAGACATGCTTGAAAATAGTCATGACGACATTGCCTTGATGGGTGATGGTCTGTGAGGTAAGGAAGAAATATTCTTTGATAAAATCATCAAAACAGCCATAACAGAGAAGATAGATGATGAATGGCATCATCACGGCCAACATTCCTAGTCCCAGCATCAGAAACGCCCGTATCATAGGCTGATGTTCTTTGAGTAGATAGTAAACGGCAAATAAAATGAACACCAACTGAATGGCTGCGATGCTGTATTTCATCATCAGCAGTGCACCGAAGGAGATTCCCAGCGCCATGAATGCCCGGTGGATAGTCTTTTTGCTCACATTTCGCCCATAGAGCAAAAGCGAGGTATGGTAGAGTGAGATGGCCATGAAAAGGTGGCTGAAATCTTCTGAACGCGTCTCACGGTGTATATAGGGAAAGAAAAAGGCGATAGACATGGTGGCTGCACAAAGAAGGGATGAGCGCTTGTCGGCCAAGAAAACCTCTGCCGTAAGAAACATATAGTAAAACGTGAAACTATACCATAGACAACTGATCCAAAACACGCCGATGTAGTCGTGATGGCTGATGAGGTATCCGATACCATATATCAGCCACAGCAAAGGACCTTTTGAATCGGTGAATTCCACATATGGCACCATGCCGTTCATCCAGGCTTTTCCTGCGGTGAAGAAACAGGCTGAGTCTACCCGGGGAAAAAGATCATGTGTGTAGGAGTCTGTCGACAGTATGAACAACAGCAGAAAGGCATAGCCCATCAGAAAAAGAAATGCCAACCGATGGCTTGGTATGGTCTGTTGAGGCATGAGGTGTTTTGGGTTTGATGGCTTCATCAGCAATGTTGATGGTGATTAATGAGAAAAAGGTTTCCTCTTCAATAAGATATCCAGATTGCTGGGAGTGACATCGTATGACGGTAACTTCACGTCGTGCTTGGTGTAGAGATAATGCTTCTCTCCTCGTGTTTCCCATTCGTAGCAGCAGTGGTAACCGATGGAGTCGAGTGTGGCCTTGTTCATTCCAATATTATGAAGGAATTGCTCGACACGCACAAAAACGAAGTCTGGTTGTCCGGCACGTAACTCTGCCACATGGGCTTCATGCATCTCTTTTGTTGAGCCCAACTGGTAGATCCAGTGTTTGGAACCAGGAAGACACTCTGGTAATGTCTCCATACCATTGCCACAGCCCCAGACGTTGAAAAAGCCTGGCTTCTCCACCTGCGACATGAGATAAGCCATCTCATAATAGACCTTTCTCCTGGCATCTTTCTCCCAGAAATAGACATGAAATTCTGTTCGCTTGATCTGTGCGCCCAGTGAGCAAATGACCAGCACGCAGATGGCAGACAAGGCCAGTCTGCGCCGGCTGAGTTTGGGGCGGATGTGCATCATCACGGCCAGCACCAAGAAGAGCAGGCCAAAGGAGACAACGTTGAAGTAATGCACCAGTCCATGATGTTTCATCGCCAATGCGAAAAAGAAAAGGGTGGATAGCAATGGGAAAAAACGATATTTCCGCAGACGGGGCATGAATAGGATATCTCCTACGATCAACAGGGCAAGCACGATGAGGGAGACAGGATGATGATACCATGCGTCGTAGCACTCATCCAGATAGTTTTCCCACATGCTGTGCTCGGGTTTCACTGTCATGAGTGTGTTGAGAAAATATTCTTGGATGAAAGCGGTGAAATTTCCCTGAATGAGCAGGTAGATGACAATGGGGAGGGTGAGCACCACACCACCAAGTACGCATGCGGCAAGCGGACTGCCTATTGGCCTCTTCTCACGAAGGAGGTAGTAGAGGGCATAAAGGATAAATACCGACTGCATGGCAGCCACGCTGAATTTGATTAGCAACAGCGCGGCGAATGAGATGCCAAGAGCGAAAAATGATCTGTCAAGGTCGCCTTTCGTCATCTTTCGGCCATAGAGCATTTTCGAGGTATGGTAGAAGGATAGCATGATGAAGGGTTGGCAAAAATCTTCTGCCCTTACCTCATAATGCACGACAGGCATGAAAAAAGCGATGCTCATGATCATGGTGCAAAGCAGGCTCTGCCGCTTGTCATCGATGAAAATGCCACAGGTCTTGTAGGTGATGAAAAAGGTGCAGGCATACCATAGGCAACTGATCCAGAACACTCCGATATAGTTGTAGTGGCTGATCAGATAGCCGATGCCGTAGATCAGCCACAGCAAAGGACCTTTGGAGTCTGTGTAGTCCACATAGGGCACCATGCCGTTCATCCATGCCTTGCCTCCGGTGAAAAAACATGCGGAGTCAACACGTTCAAATACGTCGTGTGTATATGAATCCGGAGAAATGATGAACAGTAATAACGTGACAAACAAGGCAAGATAAACAAAGACTTTTGTTTTGCCTGATAGAGATGGTTGGTGCATGGTGGGTAGGTGTTTGATTGATATCACCCCTCTCTTACACGGAATAAGGGAGGGGTGAATGATATTTCTGTAGTTTATACAGATGATCAAGCTTGATAGAATGTCAGGTCGTCTGCTTTCATGTTCTTGATGAACGCATAATGACCACGGCACTCTGCCTCAGCGTGTCTTACATATACGTTGGCGCTCTTGGTGAAGAGTTCCGGAGCACGGGTGGCGTCGTCGAGGATGAGGAGCGACATGATGATGTCGGCGGTCATCTCATAGAGACGGCGGGCCACGAAATCTATCTTCTCTTGGTTGTTCTCTTCTTTCACCTCGCCAAGAACCTCCTCATAGAGGGCGATCATCTTCGTCACGCGGTCCTTCAGCGGCTGCAGGTCACCGGATACCTCATTGTCGAGCATCTCCTTGATAATTTGCAGGTAGGTGCCGTTGGTGATGTAGCGCAAGGCTGCCACCACTTGCAGCTGGGTCGTTCCTTCATAAATAGAGAAGATGCGTGCGTCACGATATAGCCGCTGACTCTTATATTCCATGATGAAACCCGAACCGCCGTGGATGGAGATGGCGTCGTAGGCATTCTGGTTGGCATACTCAGAGTTCATGCCTTTGGCCAATGGTGTGAAAGCGTCGGCCAGACGGGTGTATTTCTTGAGTTCCTGACGCTCTTCCATTGTCAGTTTGGTGTCGCGCTGGATATCTTCCAAAGCTTTGTAGATATCCACGTAGCGGGCTGTCTGGTAAAGTAGGGAGCGGCCAGCGTCAAGCTTGGCTTTCATGCGTGAGAGCATGTCATAGACAGCGGGGAAGTTGATGATCTTCTGACCGAACTGGGCACGGTCCCGGGCATATTTCAAACCTTCGTTGTAGGCTTCCTGCTCCACGCCCACACTCTGGGCGGCGATGCCCAGACGGGCGCCGTTCATCAGGGCCATCACATATTTGATAAGTCCCAGACGCGTACTTCCACAGAGTTCGGCCTTGGCATTCTTGTAGGTCAACTCACAGGTGGGAGATCCGTGGATACCTAATTTGTGCTCGATATGACGCACGTCGACACCACCATTGCGCTTGTCGTAGATAAACATCGACAGTCCGCGTC
>CADCQC010000082.1 GCA_902803455.1 uncultured Prevotellaceae bacterium | reverse complement strand
TTGAAGGACTACGACATACAGTACCTTTATCTCGCCAACGGCAGTCCGCAGACGGCATGGGAGAACATCATCAAGGAGTACAATGTCAGCGGTCCGAACGTGGCCCACTACAACCTGCCCAGCGATCAGCAGGCTGCCATCGAGCACCATCTCAACATCCATGCCTTTCCCACCTACAAACTTTTCGACCGCGATGGCAACCTGCTCGATCTGAAGGTGGATGTCCGCGACCTCGAAACCCTGGCAGGGCTGCTGGATAAGATGAAATAGTATTACCTTGTCAATCATTGAAGTATCTCAAGACAATCTTTGAAGTATCTTCATACAAATATTCCCTGTGATCAAAAAATCACAGGGAATAGCATTGAGGTTGAACGGGAAGGTCAGTCGTCCACATCTATGTCGATGACATTTCCATCACCGTCAAACTCAAATTCCATGAAATTGTCAAGTTGCACTTTGTATTTTGTGCTGAGAAACTCACTTTCCTTCTTGGCGAAGAGCACTTTCGACTCAGGCTGGGCTTGTTGGAGATAGGCTGTCGCAGCTTGGGGAAGTTGATCTGGTGTGATGACCTTCTCACGCTCGCAACTGATGGTCAGCATCATGATGCCGATGAAGGCCATCATCAGTTTTCCATGTTTCATTGTCCTTAGGTTTGTTTAACAGTTAGTAGATATAAATATTGTTGTATTGCTCTTTTCTAGTATATATGGTCTTTCGCAATTTCTTTGCAAATATACATATTATTGGAAAAAAAACAAACCTTATGAGAAAAAATACATATTTTGTAGCTTTTTATTAGACATGTTTTGACTGCTTTTTATCCAAAAAGGAAAATTGCTCCCTTTTATTTTGGATGATGGCTCGTTTTTTCTTATTTTTGCTGAGATCCTTCTGGTAATCAGATCATCTTCCTTTTATGGCAACAAACCTTATGATTATTCTATGAAACTTTATTTATTCTTATCACTGGCTTTATCAATCGGGGGGCTAAGAGCAAGCGCTCAACCATCTTATCTGGTGCCCGTGTCAGAGAAACATGAGCAGATGCAGACAGGAAAATACCAACCCACATGGGAGTCTCTGAAAACCCATCAGACACCAAAATGGTTCCGAGATGCCAAGTTTGGCATCTGGGCGCATTGGGGACCTCAGTGTGTGGAAGGGAGCGGAGACTGGATGGCGCGAGAGATGTACATGGAGGGTAGTCATGCTTACAAATGGCATGTGGAGCACTACGGACATCCCTCAGAAGTTGGATTTAAGGATATCCTCCCGCTCTTCAAGGCCGAAAAATGGAATCCTGACCAACTCGTGGAGCGATATAAGCGTTGCGGAGCAAAATATTTTTTCGTGCTTGGTAACCATCACGACAATTATGACCTTTGGGATTCAAAATACCAACCATGGAACGCCAAAAACATCGGACCGGAGAAAGATATCCTGGATGAATGGGCAAAGGCGGCGAAAAAGCATGGGCTGCCTTTGGGCATTTCTTTCCATGCCGACCATGCGTGGACATGGTATGAACCCGCACAACGCTATGACCTCAATGGACCTAAAGGGGGTGTCTATTATGATGGTAAGTTGACCAAAGAGGATGGTAAAGGAAAGTGGTGGGAGGGCTATGACCCTCAGATGCTCTATCGCCAAGATCATCCCATGAGCGACCGTTCATGGTTCAACGGACAGATTCATAGGCAGTGGGGATGGGAGAATGGGGCTTGTAGGCCAACACAGGAGTTTGTCACCAATTTCTTCGACCGTACGCTCGATGCCATCAACCGCTACCAGCCCGACTTGATCTACTTCGACGTGACGGTGCTGCCTTTCCATCCCATCAGCGACTGCGGACTGAAGATTGCAACACATCTCTATAATAAAAATCCAAGATCGGTGGTCTTCGGTAAAATATTGGATGACGAGCAACGCAAAGCGCTGACATGGGATGTGGAGAGGGGAGCACCCAATGAGATTATTCCAGAACCATGGCAGACTTGCAACTGCATCGGTGGCTGGCATTACAATACCAGCATCTATGAGAACAATCGCTATAAAAGCGCGGCCACTGTGGTGAAACAACTGGTGGATATCGTCTCGAAAAACGGCAACCTCTTGCTTTCCATACCATTGAGGGCGGATGGTACTTACGATGAGAAGGAGGCCAAAATTCTGGATGACCTGGAGGAATGGATGACCGTCAACGGGGAAAGCATCTTCGGCACCAGACCGTGGGTGAAGTTCGGAGAGGGACCGGTCGCTGAGAAAGTTATCCAGATGAATGCCCAAGGCTTCAACGACGGGCAGTTCGCCAACATGGATGACCGGGATATCCGTTTCAACCAGACGAAGAAATATCTCTATGTCACTGCCATGGGATGGCCTCAGAATGGAAAAATGGTCATCAAGGCCTTGGCGAAGGGGAATACGGATTTCCGCAAATCCATTGCTTCCGTATACCTCTTAGGATATGGCAAAATTAAAGCCCGCCAGACAGTCAATGGGCTGGAGGTCAGTCTGCCTGCCACTCCATGCAATAAAATCGCTCCCGTCATTCGTATTTCAAAATGACGGGAGCGAGGGTATATACCTGTCACAAAGGACCCTTATCTGACCACTTGTGTGAATTCTGGTTTCGCACCTGGCTCTTTGCCCACTGTCACATAGATGATGGAGGTGGATTCGGCTCCATTGAATCCGCGACCTTTGACAGTAAACTTGTAGTCGGTGCTCTCGGAGGTATTGCGCTTACCTACTGTGGATGGAGTGCCGAGCGGGAACTGATAACTGGAGCAGGCTGCGTCGAAGATCGCTTTTTCTGCTTCTGTCACAGGCTGCTGGGCTGAATAGTCGGGGAATTTTTCGACATGTCCTTTCTTATAACCGTTTTCTTTCAAAAATCGGTCAAGTTCCTTCTCTGCTGAGGCCACTCTTGCCGTGCGGACACCATAACCTTCCTGGATCTTCGCTTTGGGCAGCGCTTTCTTAAGCTCGTCCGAGGAGGTGTTGAGACCTCCACTGCCAAAGGTGCAGAACGGGACGATGGTCTTGCCTGCAAAATCTTCATTCTTGACAAGGGTGGCGATAGGCATGGCATAGGTGCCAAACCAGATGGGGTAGCCGAGGAAAATCACATCGTAATCGGCAATCTTCGACTTGAGTGGTTTGAGGGCAGGGGTCTCACCACTCTGACGCTCGCGCTGACCGCGCTGCATGGTTTCCTGGAAATTGCCTGAATAAGGGGTCACTGGCTCAATGCTTTCAATATCGGCATTGAGTTGTTTTTGCAAGACTTCTGCGACCGTTTTGGTCGATCCGGTCTCAGAATAATAAAGCACCAGTTGCTTCTGGGCACTAATGGTCATGGATGACATAAGAATGGCAATCGTAAATAAAAACTTTCTCATGTTGTATGGGTTTATTGTTTTGATTGTATCATCGTTGAATAGATTCTCATTTCGTGGGATCCGTTGCAAAATTATAATTTTTTTGTTGAAAATTGGCAAAAATGTCGCTTTTTATAATGACGATAAAGACCTGCATCGCTTAGAATAACCGTCGCACGGTTTGTATGATGTTTTTCCGTGCGGTCTCTGGTTGCAAGGCTTCTTCTAAAGGAAGG
>CADCQC010000081.1 GCA_902803455.1 uncultured Prevotellaceae bacterium | reverse complement strand
GATCAAAACTGACCTTGCACAATTATAGGCTACAAATATAGTAAGAAATGTCAAAACCCGCAAATTTTTACCTTAATAAAATAAAAAAGAATTTCAACAGCCAAATTTTAAAATACAAAAAAATAACAAAAAAGCAAAACTGTCACAAAAGTGAGACAAGTTTGTGCTTTTTTTCTTTGCTGATGAGCGGAAAAAAACTATCTTTGCAGAATTAAACCTATACTTAACAGAAGAAACCATTATTATTAACATTGTTCAATATGCAAAAAATTTACACATCACTTCTATGTCTGGCAGCCGCCGTCATGATGGCTCCTCAGGCAGAAGCACAGACGTTGCTGAACGAAGATTTTGAGACCACCTCCACACAGTCGATCTCACAGCCTGTGGCCGCTGGTGAAGGCTGGACCACCGTCAGCAGTTATACCGGATCAAAGCCTTCTTTTGTCTGGCACAATTACTATTATGAGAAAGGCACCATCGGAGGCTCTCATGTGGCCAGCTGCGACGGACCTATGTTCGCGTCCGACGGCGACGGTGGCTTTGGCCCCCGTGAGGAAGTGCTCCTCACCCCAGAACTCAACCTTGACAACACCTATGAACTGAGCTTCAGTTGGATTGTCAGTCCGATGAACTGTCAGGAATCCTCCATGTATGACCTGCAGGTTCGCATTGTGGAGAATGACAACCTGAAAGATGCCGAGACCGTGTTCTCCATCCACAACCAGGCTATGCTCAAGGAGAGCGGCGTGCTCACCTACCCCATCACCACCTGGGATCCCCACACCTCAAAAATCGACCTGAGCGACTGGCAAGGCAAAAAGGTGAAAGTGGCCTTTGTCTACAAAATGATGACCACCGTGGCCAACGTGGTATGGCTCGACGACGTGTCGGTGAAACAGCACACTCCTGACACGGCTCCCGTGCCCGTGCTCGACATCGACCGCTACAATTTCGGCGACATCTATGTGGGTGAAAAATTCTATACAGAATTCATCACCATCACCAACTTGGGTCTCAACGGCCTCAAGATCACCGGCTTTGATTTCCCGGAGGGTGTGGGCACCACACTCGATCCCGCCACCGTCAATCTCGACAAATACGAGAAGGTGACCTTCCGCATGACCTATGCCGCCTCCCTCACCAGTCCCGCCACTGCCCCTGCGGTGATCCACACCAATGGTGGCGACGTGACCATCACGCTGCAAGCCAACAAGCAACTGGTGCCCGACGGCTATACGCTGGAAACCTTTGAGAAATACTTCCCACCCGCCGGATGGAAGAACAATGGCTGGAGCGGCGCCTTTGGCGAGATAGAAGGTGATGTGTCGGCCTATGCCACAGGCTCCCTGACCGACAATTACCTCACCTCCCCACGCGTTGACCTGACCGATGGCGGCAGCGTGACCTTTACCTATAAAAATATCTTCGACAGCATGGATGGCAGCACCTACCAGATGAATGACATCTCTGTAGAAGTGAGTTACGACGGAGGAAACACCTGGACACAGAAGTGGATCTTCAACTACGAACTCGCCACTTATGGTGAGACGGTGACCGTGGATCTGGGTAAGGGCAGCGACAACTCCTACATCAGATGGAAGAACAGTGCCATCAGTTATGGCGACGACGGAGCAGAGGAGTTTGCCAACTTCTTCCTCGACCGTGTGCTCCTGCCCACACTCTGGGGTGCTGACGACGTGCCCACCGGCGCTTACCTTATCAAACCGGCCATCGGTGCTACCGGCATCTATCCCAAGAACGTGGAACTGGAATGGGGTCCCGCACAATTTGCCTTAGGTTATAAACTCTATGTGGGCAGCAACAAGGAAGCCAATGACCTCATCAACGGCCTCGACCTGCACGATGCACTCACCTACACCATCCCTGTGTGCGACTATGAGACCACTTACCGTTGGAAGGTGGTGCCCTACAACACCTATGGCAACACGCCCAACCGTGACGTGTCGACCTGGACCTTCACCACACAACCCGATGCCTCCAACGTCGACTATCCTTATGAGGAGAACTTCGCCGACAAGAACAAGTTGCCCGACGGATGGTTGTCAACGGCTGCCGAAAACTCCTACAACCGCACATGGTATGTCAACTCCTATTATCCATACAAGACCGAGAACGTGACCAGCAACGCCCTCACCTCCAGTTATCTTAACGACGGTGATGAGAACAGCGTCAGCACACAGGAGTTCAAACTCCCGGCCGAAAAAGTGATGGCCATCTCCTTCGCCTGGGGTGACGATCATCCCAGCGACCTGGTGGTCGACCCCACTGGTCTCGTGAAAAAACAGAACGTCACACCCAACAACGGAACGAGCGAGGGCATCTTCCAGATTTTCGCTGACAATACCTGGACCACCCTCTCCACCATCTCCGAGAACAGTTTCAATGGTGAGAATAAATATTGGATTGAGGAGAAGTTCGACCTCAGCGCCTACGCCGGCAAGACCGTGCAGTTCCGCTGGATCCATAAGTGCTACAACGGCAACCGCGACGGTGGCACCTCCCTTGCACATGTCGTCATCGAGGAACTGATGGGCGACAAAGCCGTCTTCAACAAGAACGAATGGGCCGCCGGCAAGGTGAATTACGAGAAGTCTGTCAATTCCGGTGACATCTTCACCGTGCGCAACAAAGGCACCAACGCTCTGAAAGTGGCGCGTGTCGGTTTCAGCACGCCTAACTTCACCACCAATCTCGCCGCCGGCACGGAGATCGCTCCCGACCAGGGTGTGGCCTTCAACATCCAGTTTGATGCCCTCACCACATCGGCATCTGTCAAGGATGCCCTCACCGTGGAGTTTGAGAGCGGACTGACCATCACCCTCCCCGTAAGCGGCGAGGCCCTGGCTTCCGACGTGCTCTATTACGCCTTCGAGGAAGACAATAAGCTTGACTATCCTTGGACCGACTTCACCACCATTGATGCCGACAACGCCGTGTCCTACGCCTTCGGTTCCTGGTGGATATCCTTCGAGAAGAGCGGACAGAAATTCGCCTTCTGGCCTGGCGACGACGACCAGATGAACGGCATCATGAGTCCTGTCTCCGGACACTGGGCCCTCGTGGCCGCCTCTCCTGCCGACGGCAGTGCCGACAACTGGCTCGTGAGCAAGAAACTGCATGCCACCAATGCCTCTACCTTTGACTTCTACGTGCGCAACTGGGAGTGTCTGCAGAGCGTGCTGCCCGCACCCATGCACCATGTGACCGTGCTGGTGGCTGAGAGCGATCCGCAAAAGACCAGTTCCTTCGTCACCGTGATGCCGAATACCGAGGTGCCCTTCCTCGACTGGGACAACTGGATGCACTATGAGGTGGATCTCTCTGCCTATGCAGGAAAAGACATCTATGTGGCCGTGCGCCATACCACCGACGGCACCAGCAACGTGGCCTTCTTCGATGACTTCACCTTCAGCCACTTCGGTGAGACCGACGGCATCCAAGGTGTCACACGCGAAATCTCCAGCGACGCCGACGTGACTGTCTACTCCCTCGACGGTTCACTGCTGAAGCGCGGCAAGGGCCAACAGGTGCTCTCCTCACTCACCAAGGGTGTCTATGTCATCCGCGTCCAAGACGGTGAGAACGTGAAGACCCTTCGCGTGGCACGCAAATAATCCTTAGGCATGACACATGCCTGACCTCACCCGTGTGCAGTGCCGGCGGTCAGTCCCCGCCGCTGCACACGGGTATTGTTATTCATCAACCAGCACACATCATGAAAAGAATCTTTACCCTCCTCGTGGTTCTCACCACCTTCCTGTTGCCCGAGGCCTTTGCCCAAAACAGGGATAAGACCCTCACCATCACCGTGACCACCGACACCGACGACTACCTGCAGGGACAGCCCGTCTCACTGGTGCAGACCGACTACTCCCTGTCGTATGGCGCCCTCAAACTCAATGCGGAAGGTGTCTGTGTGGTGAAAGTATATGGCGGAAACCATGAACTCACCATCATCCGTCCCGGCTACGAGACCGTCACCACCACGTTCACCATCGCTGATGAAGCTACGGCATATGCCGTCAACCTCCATCTGACAGAACAGGTGCGCACGCCCTTCTCGCTCACTGCCGAGATGCAGCACGACGCCTACACGGGCGACAACAGCGTGCTGATGACCTGGAACACCGAGCCACCCGCCTTCTTTGATGACTTTGAGGGCTATGAGCCTTTCGCCATCCATTTTGGCGAATGGACCGGCATCGATGCCGACCTGGAGGCCGCCGCTCCCATCGTCGGCGACTATCCCAACCGTTGCGTCATGCAGTATGCCCAGATCATCAACCCATTGGAGGTCACGCCCACCTGGTGGTATGACTACCCCATCCTGAGGCCCTTCAGCGGCAAACAGTATGTGGGCTTCACCCGCACCAGTTCGGGCAACGCCAACGACGACTGGCTCATCTCGCCCGTTGTGAACGTGGGCAACGAGCATTCCCTCATCTTCCTCGGCAAGGCTGCCGACAAGTATGATGAGCGCTTCCAGGTATATATCACCACCCAGACGGACAACCCCACACAGAAAGACTTTGTCCGCCTCGACCAGGGCAACTACGAGACTGCCGACATGAAAGGCTGGCAGGCGTATGAATATGACCTCAGCGCTTTCGCCGGACAACAGGTGAAGTTTGCCATCCGCTATATCAGCCACTACAACCGCTACGGGTCGTTCATGCTGATGATCGACGATATCTATGTGGGACAGCCCAAAGGCTATGCCACCGCCCAGGCGAAGGCCCGCCGCTCACCTGCCCGCACAGAGGAGAATCCCTATGAGGTGTTCCATATCTATCTCGACGGACAGGAGATCGACACGACGGAGGACTACCAATACCTCTTCCGGCATGTCACCACGGGTTCACACTCCTTCGGGGTGAAAGCGGTCTACCGGAAGGCAGAGAGTGAGATCATCTCCACGACGGTCGACATCAGCGGCGACTATTCGCCTGTCACCTTCCTCGTCAGCACCGACAGCCATCTCAACGCCGACGGACAAGTGGTGAGGCTGATCAACACCGCCACCACGGAAACCTATGAGCAGACCGTCAGCGACGGAAAAGCCACCATCCTCTCACTGCCGCACGGCGACTATGTGGTCAACATCGAGGAGGGCGCTTTCAACGCCTACCAACAAAATATCCATGTGGCGGAGGCGACCACCGTCAACATCACGCTCACCGACCATGTCATCACGCCCTACAACATCACCGCCGACACGCCGGAGGGCGCCGATGACGGCACTCTCTTGTTGAAATGGAACCAGGAACTGGTGTTCAGCGACTCTTTTGAGGCCTATGAAGACTTCGCCAGGGGTGAGTTTGGCGAGTGGCGCAGCATCGACCTCGACGACATGCCGGTCTACCCCATCGCCCTGGGCGCCCTCACCAACGTCATCTATTTCCCCGGTGCCGGAACAGCAGATAAACCGTTGCCCATCGCTCCCATCGTCTTCAACCCATGGAAGACCCAGCCCGCCATGTTGCCCACCGACAACGCGGTGCAGGCACCTACCGGCGACAAGACCATCGCCTTCTTCTCACCCCAACGGGCAAAGGCCGACAAATGGCTTATCTCGCCTCCTGTCGACATCCGTGAGGGTTATACGCTCACCACGACGATGAAATCCTATGATGCCATGTATCCAGAGTCGGTGGAGTTCTGCGTATCCACAGATGGTGCCGAACCCACAGACTTCACACCTGTCAGCACCGCCAGCAACATCCCCGCCGGCATCTGGACACAGTACCAGACTGACCTGTCGGCCTATGCAGGACAACGTGTGCGATTGGCTGTCCACTACATCTCCTACGATACCTTCTTCCTCCAACTCGATGACTTCATCGTGGGGCCTGAGGATGGTGAGGCACCGCTGGTGAATTACGGCAACGTGCTCCACTACGACATTTATGTCGATCATACGAAGGTGCAGGAGACCACCACGCCCACTTGCACGCTGACGGGACTCTCAGCAGGCACCCACACCATCGGCATCACCGCCGTCTATGAGCATGCCGTGTCGGAGATGGGCACCATCACCGTGAATGTCGTCAACGGCATCGCCACCATCACCCTTTCCCCGACCGCTCCTGCCGTCATCTACGACCTCACAGGCCATCAGGTGAACAGCGACGTGTCCTCGTTGCCCAAAGGCATTTATCTGATCCAGACTGACCATCAATTCAAGAAATACATCAAACGATGAAAAGACATTTTCTCTTTTTCCTGCTCGTGGCGTTCGCCCTGACAATGCAGGCACAGCGACGCATCACCGGCGCTCTGGCCACCCCCGTAACCCCAGGACAGCAACCTGCCGCCCTCAGTAGCCAGCAGCACGCCGCACCGGCACGTGTCGAGGGACTCTCATCCATCCAACGGGCCGTCGGCTTCATCGCCGGCAACGACCCCGACAGCATCACCATCAAGGGACTGATGGTGGGCGAGGCAGGCTCTTATCCCGTCGCAGTAGCCATCGGACCTGATATCCTCGCGCCCTATGTCGGTTGTCAGGTTGTTGGCATCCGCATAGCCGCAGCCCAGTCCTTAGGCAAGTCCAACACCTTCCTCCGCACCATCAGCGAACAGGGGATCATCTCTTCTTCGGGCATCGACAAGAGCCAACGGCTCTATGAAGGATGGAACAACGTGTTCTTCAACGGCGACACCTCCCTGGAGATAGAAGAAGACCAGACCCTGCTCGTCGGTTTTGAGTACAACGAGACAGAAGACATGGCTGCCTCCGACCAGGGCGGACTGTGCACCGTCGGTGAATCTAAGAGCGGTGGCTTTCTCATCTATACCGATTACGGCAGCGGCTTGGGGTGGTACAGCATCAACCAACTCGGCGCCCTGTGCATCCAACTCATCGTCGACGTGAGCAACCTGCCCGCCCGTGCCCTCAGCCTCTCTTACGTCGACACGGGATTCCGCTATAAGAAAGCGGGTGATAAGGTGGAGACCTATATCATCGCTGCCAACAACGGCCGCGAGGACGTCTCTTCCTACTCCCTTGTCTGCCAACTCGACGACGAAGCTCCCGTCACGTTCCGTTACGATGAGGTGCTCCACCAACAAGGCAATGCCCACCAGCAGCCGACACTCACATTGCCTGCCGACATCGCCGTGGGTGCCCACCAGTTGCAGGTGACCCTCCTGGCAGAAGATGATACTGAGCCGCTTTCCGAAGACGCCGTCATGACGTCCCGCTTCTATGTCTACGACAAGTATCTGCAACGGCAGAAGAACTACGTGGAGCAATACAACAGCCAGGATGCCTACATGGCTTCCATCGTGGATCCCATTTTCGAGGAGGTGGCCGGTCAGAATCCGTCCATGGCGCTCGTCAACGTCTATGCCCCGGGCACCGGTCTCTCATTGCCCGATGCCGACTACCTGCACGAACTCTATGCCTACACGTTGCCTTCGTTCACCATCAACCGGTCCTATTTCCCCGGCGAGGCATATATCGCCTACGATGTCAACTACTATGCCGAACAATATGCCGTCCTGGTGCCGGGCATCCTCAACGACCTGATGATACAGGACCTGATGCAGCCTGCCTTCGCCACCGTGAACCTGCAGCCCACCTACCATGCCGACACCCGTGAACTCGACATCGAGGTGACGGGCGACTTGGCCGAGGGTGCCACCGACATCTTAGGCACGCCTTCCCTCACCCTGTTGCTCACCGAAAACAACGTGAAAGCCAAACAGGTGATCGTCAACACCAAGACGGGGCGCACCACCACCGACAACAACTACCTCCACCACCATGTGCTGCGGCAGTTTGTCACCTCGCCCTTGGGCAATCCCGTCAATGTCAACGGCCTGCAATACACCGCTCACCACCAAGTCACACTCGATCCCTCATGGGATGTCAACCAACTGACGCTCATCGGGTTCATCACCCGTCAGGCAGAAGCGGTGACCGACGACAACGTGATGGAGATGGATGTCACAGGCTGCAATAGTTTCTCTCTGGCCGACATCACAGGCATTCATACCGTTGACGGAGAACAAAAAGAGGCTTCTCCCGAGTATTTCACCCTCGATGGCAGACGAGTGGAAACGCTTCAATCTCAACCAGGCATCTATCTCATCCGGCAAGGACAGAATGTGAGAAAAATCAGTGTGAGGTAACGTTCAGACATAAAAAACAAAAAAATTACCGATAAGCATAAAAAAACCTCGGAAATTTTGTAAACTAATCATAAAAAATTGTATATTTGCAGAAATATATAGATCTTTTTTTCACCTTAATACAAACGCTTATGAAAAAAGCTAAATTATTATTATTAACGCTGCTGGCCCTGATAGGTTATTCGGGTGCCCAAGCAGGCGAGACAGTAAATAATTATGCTGTTGATTTCAATGAAGTAATCAACACAAGCGACCATCAATTTGCTGTCTCCAAAGACTGGAAACACATTGCGCAATATTATGACGACGATGGTGATTTCAGGTACATGGCCTATTCCTATTCTTCTAATGCTGGTATAGAAGAAAGTGGAGCTTTGAATGTCTACCGGCAATATGCCTCTGGTAGCGGTTACAATGCAAGTGGCAAAGTCGTTTATGACATGTTGGTGACCCCTAAGGTATCGGGAAAAGTGACCATACAAGTCAAAAACAACAATGCATCCTCCACTTATCCTTCTTTCGTTGAGTTCTATGAAGTGAATGACAATGGAACAGAATACGGGGAGAAAATCACTGCACAGATACTTGATGCAGACCAGCAGGAAGCAGAAATCAATACAGACGATTATGTGACCGCCCAGATTGAGCTGTCTTCAGCCACACGTATCGGTATCCGTGCACAATACGTCTATCTGGACAACTTCACCGCGGAAAGTGCTGTCATAGAGAAAGAGCGCAAGCTGGCCATCACTTCTGCTGTACCATCTGCCACCTCGGGTACCATTTATTGGGATCAGCAGGCAAATGGCAAAGTGCTTGTAAAATACATGGTAAAGGTGAAGAACGTAGGTGAGGTGGCATTTGCTACGGAAGATGATGGCTACAGTGTTTCTATTTTCAACAGAAAGACCAATGATGTTTACGTTACGACGCTTATATCACAGGCTTTGGATCCTCAAGCGACATCGGATGAGTTTGAGGTATCTGTAGAGTTGGATCCATCTTTATGGCCCTATAGCTACACTTACATCAACATGGACTTGAAAGAGAACGTATCAGGCAGTGTGGTGCAACGTGCACAGTCCAATTATAATCGATACGAACCTAAGTTCGTATTCCGTGAGGGTGGGTCTACCAGTACCTCCAATCTCTATGGCGACATTGCCTTTGGCATGGTGACAGAGGAGGTTTCTAAGACTTACGAGATTTACAATGACGGTCTCGCTCCACTTCAGGTAAAATCCATCACCGTGCCAGATGGATACACAGCAAACCTCTCCGGTGAATTCACGGTGGACTCCAAAGCGTTCAAATCATTTACAATCACGCTTCCTGCCACAACACTAGGTGTTTTCTCTGGAGACCTAGTAGTGGTCTATGTAGATAAGAATGGTGATGAAGCGCCTTATTCAAAAGCCGTTACAGGAAATGTGCTTGATCCATCAAAGAATCTGATCACCTTTGACGACGGTGCAGGCAATAACGCCTATCCGGCAGGATCTGTGAGGGGCCATGTCTATATCAGCACGGAAGGCTCTGGAGCCGCCAAAAATAGTTATCTGCAAGTTGGAACTGGCTCCAATCCATTGTTTATCACGCCTCTGATGACTGCCACCGCTGGAGAGAAAATCACATTCGACGCTGAAAATACTGCCTACAGCGGTAGCATAGTGGAAGTGATGATTTCCAAAGACAGACAAAACTGGACGACCATTCAGACAATCTCTGAGATCTCATCCAGCTCCAAGTGGACGACCTATACGGCAGAAATTCCTGAAGCAGGCGACTGGTTCCTCGGTTTCAAATTGACCAAAGCCAAGATTGACAATATCTATGGTCTGGTGTATGCTGAAGGATTTGCACACAACCTGTTGATTGTCAAATCCGACATTCCTGCCAAGGGCACACAAAACGCCGAATATACCGCCAAAGTCTCTGTTGGCAATATCGGTCCTAATGTGGAAACCGCAGGCAACTATACCGCTACGCTTTATGTAGATGGTGAGGCTGTTGCCACGAACAATGATGTTGAGCTGCCTGTGGCTAACATCAATGGCAATTACAATAACTTTGAAGAGAACAACTACACCACCCTCTCCTTCACCTTCAAGCCACACACTATTGGCACATTGCCAGCATATATTGAAGTGAAGAGCGGAGATGCCTTGGTGAAGACCGAAGAGGTGGAAGTGACGATCGCTGAGGAGAAAGTACAAAGCGACATTGCAGTCCTTGGTTCAAATCCTTCTGCATCGAACACTAATCTGCTTCACTTGAACTGGAACAACAGTGAGAGCGTGTCTCTCTACACCAAAGAGGTATTGGAAGCTGCTGGTCTGAATACCGGTGATGTCATTGAATCGATTACCTTCAAAGGTTATCGTTCGGCTGATCCATATACAACGACTTTGAGTGTTTGGTACGAGAAGACCACCGATGTTGAACAGCCGGCTCCTGCTGACGGCATCTATGACACCAACGGCATGACTCAAGCCATCACCGAAGAGCATCAATGGAAGAAAGAAGGATCCAGTACTGAACTGGCAGACCTGATTGTGATCAACCTCGCAGAGCCGATCACTTATGATGGCAAATCATCCCTCCGCTTTGTCGTGAGATCTGAATCCAACTCCTACAAGCAGGCATACTTCGAAGTCACCAACATCTCGGGCAACAGTTATTATCACCGGAATGACAATGCTGACAAGTTCAAGAAAGATGCTTGGTCGGCCAACTACTACCTGCCCGCTATCCACTTCGGTCTGAAGGTTG
>CADCQC010000080.1 GCA_902803455.1 uncultured Prevotellaceae bacterium | reverse complement strand
GTCGATCTGCGCGAGGCTGGAGATGTTGTTGAGCGTATTGAAGAGGAAATGCGGGTTGATCTGGTTCTTGAGCCATGCGAGTTCGGCCTCTATCTCACGCTGCTTCTTTTCGCTCTGACGCATCATATAACGGATGTTCAGGGCGATGCCGATGGCCATCAGATTCACCAACAGCGAAATAATCAGGAAGGAGGAATATCCGGCTCGATAGATGTCGGGCAGGTTGGTGATATTTTGCAATACATGGGAGTTGCATACGAGGATGAGCAGTAAGTTGGCAAGGCCGAATTGCCAAAAGCGGCGCCGGAACCACAGCAACGGCACCAAAAGATAGAAATTGATCAGATAGATGAAAAGGGCTGGGGCCAGCCAATAGGCAGAGATTCCAAGGGAGTCCCATACCACAGCTGCATCGTTGCTCGTCATGTAACTGATCAGTCCTGGCGACAACACGATCAGCGACAGCAACAGCAATTGCGCCACAAACAGCCACACGTCTTTTCCCTGTATCTTACTCCATTTCTTGCTCATCGCCGCAAATTTATACAAAAATTCTGAGATAAAGAAATCTCTTCCGCGGAGATGTAGCGGAAGAGATGAGCCATACTTCTGTGATGCCTCGATAACGTTTTATTTGCTGGCTGTCTGCCGGTCCATGATGCGCGCTGCATGGTTCTTGGCGGTCAGCTCGAGCATCGACACATATTTATGATACTGTTTCTGCATATGTGTTTCGACGTTTAAGGCAAGGACCATGGCTTTTTAGGAAAAACATCGTATTTGGTCAATACATGACAAATATTTTGCTGTCACAAATATTTGTTTTAATTTTGCAAATCGTTTCTGATCTGCAGTCGTTTCTGATCTGCAATCGTCTCTTACCTGCAGTCGTTCCTGATCTGCAGACGACAATTAAAAGATGAATTTACAGCTATGGCCAATTTGAAATCTCTTGCCAAGGACACGGCCATCTATGGGCTTAGCAGCATCGTGGCGCGGTTTATCAACTACCTGCTCGTGCCCATTCAGACCAATAAGTTCGCCTCTCAAAGTGGCGAATATGGCATTATCACGAATGTTTACGCTTATGTAGCCCTGCTCATCATCATCCTCACCTTCGGTATGGAGACCACCTTCTTCAGATTTATGAATAAGGAGGGTGAGGATAAGGAGAAAGTGTATTCCACCGTCTTGCGCATGGTGGGGACGGTGGCACTGGTATCCTGTGTGGTGGTGTTGCTCTGCTGCCAGCCGATCGCAGCCCTGATGGGCTATGCCGACCATCCGGAGTATATCGCGGTGATGTATGTCACCGTGGCGCTGGATGCTTTTATCGCCATTCCTTTCGCTTATCTGAGGTGTGTGCACAAACCGGTGAAATTTGCTTCGCTCAAAATCGCCAACATCGGACTGAATATCCTGCTCAACATCCTCTACTTTATCGTCCTCCCATGGCTGAACCTCAATCCGTTTAACATCTACGGGGAGAACTTCCACTACGATGTGGCATGGGTGTTCTATATCAACCTCTTCTGTTCGGCGATCAACGTGCTCCTGCTGCTGAAAGAACTGCGGGGGATCCGTTTCGGATTCGACTGGCCGCTGTGCCGCCGGATGCTGCGCTATGCATGGCCCATCCTGGTCATGGGACTGGCCGGACAGCTCAACCAATGTCTCTCGCAGATCCTCTTTCCGGAGGTGTATCCCGGACCGACAGAGGAGATGCGGAGCCAGTTGGCCATCTATGGCGGATGTATCAAGATCGCCATGATCATGGTGATGATCACGCAGGCCTTCCGCTTCGCTTATGAGCCTTTTGTCTTCAGCAAGGTGAAGGAGAAAGACAGCAAGCAGACCTATGCGCAATCGATGAAGTATTACCTGATCTTCACCCTGATGGCCTATATCGTGGTGATGGCTTATCTCGACGTGTTCAAACTCCTGATCGGCAGCACCTATTGGGAGGGACTGAGGGTGGTGCCCATCGTCATGGCGGCGGAGATCATGTTTGGCGTGTTCTTCAACCTCTCTTTCTGGTATAAACTCACCGACCGCACCATCTGGGGGGCCTATTTCTCCGGCATCGGGGCTGTCGTGCTGCTGGTGGTCAATATCCTGCTCATACCGCGTTACAGCTATATGGCTTGTGCCTATGCGGGACTGGCTGCCTACACCGTGTCGATGCTCATCTCGTATTTCGTGGGACAAAAATACTATCCCGTGGACTATCCCTTGCGGGAGATCATGGCCTATGTCGTACTGACGGCCTTGCTGTGCGTCGGCATCCACTATGCGTCGGCATCTCTGCCGCTGTGGGGGGCGCTGATGGTCAACTCGCTCCTGGTGGCCGTCTATCTTGCCTATACCGTGAAAAAGGATTTCCCCTTGTCGGGATTACCCTATGTGGGCAAGTATTTCCGTAAAAAATAATTTATCATCAAAAGAATAATCATCATGAGAAAATTTTTATTGTTTTGCTCCTTCATCGCCCTGACGCTACAGACAAAGGCCGACGAGGGGATGTGGACCATCTACAATCTGCCGCCGCAGGTGTTTGAGATCATGCAGAATGAGGGATTCCAGATGTCCTACAATGATCTCTATTACGGAGAAGACGCCTTGAAAAATGCTGTCGTCAACTTCAGCGGATACTGCTCGGGCGTCGTCGTATCACCCAACGGACTGGTGTTCACCAACCATCACTGTGGATTTGAGGCGATACGCAGCCATTCCACGGTGGAGCATGACTATATGCTCAACGGGTTCTATGCCAAGACCTACGAGGAAGAACTGCCCAACGAGGATATGTTTGTCAGTTTCATG
>CADCQC010000079.1 GCA_902803455.1 uncultured Prevotellaceae bacterium | reverse complement strand
GAGAAAATTTTCGGCTTTATCTCCAATATCACCTATTTTGAACTCTCTGACACCAACCAAGAACTGTTGCGCATGCTCAGTGAGAAAGCCCCCGGCACGTTCGCCCATTCTGCCACCGTGGGTAATCTTGCCAGTGAGATCGCCAAACGGATCGGAGCCAACGCGCTGCTGGTGAGAACAGGAGCACTCTACCACGACATCGGAAAGATGGAAAATCCTGTGTTTTTCTCAGAAAACCAAGCCGGCGTCAATCCACACGACAAACTGCCAGAAAAGGAGAGTGCCCGCATCATCATCAGCCATGTGACAGAAGGACAGCGGCTGGCGGAGAAATACAACCTTCCTGATGCCATTAAAAGTTTCATCCTCACCCATCATGGTAGAGGAGCCACTGGATTTTTCTATGTGAAATACAAGAATGAGCATCCTGACGAGGAGGTGGACATCTCATCCTTCTCATACCCAGGCCCCAATCCTCAAACCCGCGAACAGGCTATTCTCATGATGGCCGACACCGTGGAGGCCGCTACCAAATCACTGGAGACCTACAATGATGAGATCATCACGCAGAAGGTCAACCAACTCATCGACCGACAGGTAGAAAACGGATTCTTTGAAGAATGCCCCATCACCTTCCGCGACATCACCACTGCCAAACAGGTGCTCATCGAAAGACTCAAAAGCATCTACCATACACGCATCCAATACCCGCAACTCAAGGCAAAAGAATAATCAAACCATCATTTTAACATATTATTCAACAATCTTGCGGATTGTTAGCGCACACAACGCATATTTTTTGCACATTTCCTCGTTTTTGTGCATAAAACGGCCCTAAAATTGTTAACATATATTAATTATTTGGTCAACACTAACGGAAATATTGACCAATTTATATACTTTTGCAAACAATTTTAGCAAAAACAAATTAAAATGTGTAAAATCAAAAACTTTCTGATGGCTATTGCCATCATGTTTTCAGGAGATATCATGGCAGGTGGTATTCTCACCAACACCAACACCAACATTGCATTCAACCGAAATTTTGCCCGCGATGGTGTGATTGCCATCGACGGAGTATACTCCAATCCCGCAGGTATCGCCTTCATGCCTCAAGGATGGCATCTTTCCATCAATAACCAGAGTGTTTTCCAGACACGAACCATTGAGAGTGGCATCTCGATTCCTTCCCTTCAAGGAACCCCATTCTACCAGCCATTCAAACTAAACGGCGGCAACAATGAGGGCAAGAAAGAATTCAAAGGTGAAGCCACCGCTCCCATCCTCCCTTCCGCCCAAGTGGCATACGTCAAAGATAGATGGACCTTTCAAGGCAACTTCGCCCTTGTGGGTGGCGGTGGAAAATGCTCTTTCAACCACGGTCTTGGTTCTTTTGAGCGCACCATCTCACTCTTGCCGGCAGTCATTGCCCAGACCAATGCACAATATGCACAGTTTCCCGAACTTGCCGGTGTAGGATTAGGGCTTGGCACCACGACTCCGGGCTATGCTGTCGAGAGCTATATCCATGGTCAGCAATATGTGTTCGGACTCCAACTCGGTACCTCCTATAAGCTCTCGGAGCATCTGTCTGTCTATGGTGGTTTCCGGTTCAACTATATCTACAACAAATATGAGGGCAACATCCGCAACATCAGTGTGAATATAGACGGACAAAACCAAAACTTGGTGAAATACATGGAAGCCAATGCAGGCAAGATCTCACAATTGGGACTCCTGCTGGAGCAACGGGCCCAAAACTATGCCGCCATCGCTGAGCAGACAGCCGGCATAGACCCAGCCACCTCGCAAGCAGCTGCCGCTGCCGCACAAAACTATGCTGCAGGAGCCAAGGGACTGGAAGGCATCTCTGAACTCAGCCAACTGGTGGGTGACAAATACCTCGACTGTACACAGCGCGGCTGGGCCATCTGTCCGATTATCGGTGCCGATTTCAAATATGGGAAAGTAAATATCGGTGCTCGTCTGGAATTCACCACCCATTTCAACATACAGAACGACACCAAGATCGATGATACAGGATTGTTTGCCGACGGTGTCAACACACCTGGTGATATGCCGGGTATCGCCACCCTTGGTGCGCAATACGAGGTCCTTCCTTCGTTACGGGTGATGGCTGGAGCCCACTACTATTTCGACAAAAATGCTCACATGGCCGATGAGAAACAGAAAAGACTCTCTCACAACACATGGGAATGGAATGCTGGTGTGGAATACGATATCAGCGACAAATTGCTGGTAAGTACGGGTTTCCAGAAGACCAACTACGGACTGGGTGATGGTTCGTTTCTCAATGATATGAGTTTTGTCACCAGCAGTTATTCGTTGGGTATAGGCGCCAAGATACAGGTAGCCAACAATATGAAATTGAATGTGGCCTATTTCCAGACATTCTACGACACATTTCACAAAGAATACAGCCAAACTTTTGAAGCTGCCGGTAAGACCATCACCGCTGAGTGCACGGATGATTTTACCCGTACCAATAAAGTCTTTGGCGTAGGATTAGACATCGATTTCTAACCCGCTCTTACAAAGGGTCAACATCATAATACATCTGCACAAGGCGGTAACGGTTATCAGCGAGAAGCTGTTCCTGCGCCTTGTGCAGACATTGTCTTGCCTGTTGGAGAGGAACGCCTGTTTCCAGTTTGACAACCAGTTTTCGGATGCAGAGAGATTTCACCCGGGCCACAGCAGGTTTGTCGGGTCCAAGAATCCTATTGGACAACAACTGCCTGAGAAGGCCTCCGAGCAAGATTGCAGCAGACTCTACGACAGCCTCATCCTTGTGCTTCACAAACACATTGACAATATGGCTGAATGGCGGATACCGGAAGGCCTTCCGTTCTTCCATCACTTCCTGAATCATCGTCTCAAAGTCATGGTTGACCACATGTCTGATGACAGCAGCATCCACATTCTTGGTCTGTAGGATGACCCTGCCCTGCCGTCCTTTTCTTCCTGCCCTGCCACTCACCTGCGACATCATCATAAATGCGTGTTCTGCGGCCCGGAAGTCAGGCACGTTCAGCATGCTGTCAGCATGAAGGATACCCACAACACTCACCTTGTCGAAGTCGAGTCCTTTGGTCACCATCTGTGTTCCTATCAGCAGGTTGGTGCGTCCCTGGGAGAAATCATTGATCAACCGGTTATAAGCCGACCTGCTTCGGGTCGTGTCAAGATCCATCCGTGCGATCCTGGCCTGAGGAAAGATATTGGCGATGTCATCTTCCACCTTCTCCGTGCCGAATCCCCTTCCTCTCAGATCATCGCTCTCACAACTGGGACAATGATGCGGCACGGGATAAACATAACCACAATAGTGACAAGTCAGCGCATTCATGGTCCGGTGGAGGGTCAGCGACACATCACAATTCTGGCATTTGGGCACCCAACCACACACATGGCATTCCACCATGGGTGAGAACCCTCTTCTGTTTTGGAAGAGGATGGCCTGTTCACCCCGGTCAAGCGCCTCTCTGACCGCGGCCAACAGTTGGGGAGAGAAGGCTCCGTTCATCATCTTGCGTTTTTGCAGGTCACGCACGTCGACCACCTCTACTGTCGGCAATTCCATATTGCCAAAGCGCTGCTGCAATTTCACCAGTCCATATTTTCCCTGAAGCGCATTATAGTAAGACTCCGCAGAAGGAGTCGCAGTGCCCAACAGCACTTTGGCACCAGTCATGTGTGCGAGCATG
>CADCQC010000078.1 GCA_902803455.1 uncultured Prevotellaceae bacterium | reverse complement strand
CAACCGCTACCGTGCCATCATCAAGGCACTGGGTCTCCGCAGATAATTGCTACGAGCAAAAGATCTTGGCTCCACACTGGCACGCTGTGCAGTGTGGAGTTTTTTTATGCGGTGCTGTGTGGAATGTTCTTTATGCGGTGATAACTCATTTCATCACCTCAGCCAAAGGAATCATGACAAAGTCGCGCTGCTGCATGAGAGGGTGCGGGATCTTGAGGTCAGGGTAATCGATATGGAGATCGTCATACAACAGGATGTCGATATCGATGATGCGGTCGTGGTAATGACCATCGACAGATTTTTCGGTGCGTCCCATCTCCCGTTCTATCTGTTGGGTGATGTGCAGCAATCGTCTTGGGGTCAAGGAAGTGCGGCATGCCACCACCGCATTGACGAAATCATTCTCAGACTGGAATCCCCATGGTTTAGAAACGTAAAAAGCCGACTGGCGAACCACATCGCCAGCCAGCCTTTGTATTTCAAGGATTGCCTTTCTGAGATGCTCCTCCTTGTCGCCCATGTTGGAACCGAGCCCCAAGTAGGCGATATGTTTCTCAGTCATCGAGGATGAGCATTGCGTCACCAAAACAGCCAAACCGATAACCATTGTCGATGGCTTTCTGATAGGCTTCCATCACCAGTTCGTAACCGCCGAAAGCACACGCCGACATGAGGAGTGTGGAAAGCGGGTGGTAGAAGTTGCAGATCATCGAATCGGCCAGGCCGAACTCGTATGGAGGGAAGATGAACTTATTGGTCCAGCCCTCATACTCTTTCAGTTGTCCGTCGGTGCCCACGGCAGTCTCAGTGGCCTTGATGACACTGGTACCCACGGCACAGATATGCTTACCGGCCATTTTCGCTTTGTTGACGATATCGCAAGCCTCTTTCTCCACAAACATCTGCTCAGAATCCATCTTGTGCTTGGTAAGATCCTCCACCTCGATATTGTGGAAGCATCCCAGCGCACAGTGCAAGGTGATGAAGGCGAAGTCAATGCCTTTGATCTCCATGCGTTTCATCAGTTCCCTGCTGAAATGGAGTCCTGAGGCAGGAGCGGTGACAGCCCCCTCATTCTTGGCATAGATACACTGGAAGTTCTCCATATCCTCTGGCAGCACCGGACGGTCCTTCACCATGACGGTACGTTTTTTCGTAGGATCTTTCTCATCAGGGATTTCTTTCTCCACCTCATGGTCGATGATATAATGAGGCAGCGGTGCGGCTCCCAGCGCATACAACTCTTTCTTGAACTGCTCATGCGGACAGTCATAGAGGAAGCGCAGCGTGCGCCCTCTGCTGGTGGTATTGTCGATGACCTCAGCCACCATGGTGCCGCTGTCGTCGAAGAAGAGCTTGTTGCCGATTCTGATTTTCCTTGCCGGTTCTACGAGCACATCCCACAGGCGCAGGCTCTCATTGAGCTCACGGAGCAGGAACACCTCTATTTTGGCGTCGGTTTTCTCTTTGGTTCCGTAGAGGCGGGCAGGAAACACCTTGGTGTCATTGAAGATGAAGACATCACCTTCATCAAAATAGTCTATCAAATGACGGAACTCGATCATCTGTGGTGTCCCGTCTTCGTTTTTGAGTGGTTCTCCATTTTCGTCGGTTCTGAACATATCAATGCGCTTCGATCTGCGGTGGATAACCATCAGTCTGCAATCATCACGGTTATACGACGGATAAAGCGCGATTTGCTCCTCTGGGAGTTTGAACTTGAATTGTGATAATTTCATCTCTCTTGACTCCTTTTATTTATATTGAAAATGTTATGATTCTATATTTTGCTGGTCGAGCCACTCCTTGAAGTGGTCGAAGTCCACGCAGTCCTCCACTTTATAGTCACCGACGCGTGTCCTTCTAAGTGATGTGAGAAAAGCCCCGCTACCGAGTGCCTCACCGATATCCCTGGCCAATGCTCTGATATAAGTACCTTTTCCGCACACCACCTTGATCGCCATCGTCATCTGCCGGGGATCAAAGTCGAGCAGGGTAATTTCGTCCACATGCAGTGGTTTGGCCTTCAATTCCACATCGCGTCCTTTTCTCATCAGCAGGTAGGCTCTCTTTCCATCCACCTTACAGGCGGAGAATTCTGGTGGCACCTGCATGATATCCCCCACAAACTGCGGCAGCGTCTGCTCAATCAATTGCCGGGTGATATGTTTAGTAGGATAGGTGAAGTTGACGGTGTGCTCACGGTCATAACTGGCGGTGGTAGCGCCAAGTTTCAATGTGGCGACATACTCTTTGGTATGTGCCTGCAATGCCTCTATCTGCTTGGTAGCTTTACCGGTGCAGATGAGCAGCACCCCGGTGGCCAAGGGGTCGAGCGTGCCGGCATGCCCTGTCTTCACCCGCTTCACCCCCATCTTCTTCGAGATGAGGAATCTCACGTGAGCCAGCGCACCGAAACTCGACATCTTATAGGGTTTGTCGATGCCTATGATGACCCCTTCATTGAAATTCATACAGGCCTGTTAAATGGAACAGATGATGGAGATGACGCCCACGATGGCGCAATAGATGGCAAAATAGATCAGTTTGCCT
>CADCQC010000077.1 GCA_902803455.1 uncultured Prevotellaceae bacterium | reverse complement strand
ACAGGATGGTGACCGCAATTTGCCCACCCATGCTGTCGATATCGACAAGGATTCCATTCTTTATCGCATCTACCGGCAGGAGCGACTCTACGTCAACTCCTTCCACCATCAGGCAGTGGGGGAGCCGGGACCGCTTTTCCGTGTGACGGCAAAGGCCGCCGATGGAGTGGTGGAGGCCATGGAGAGCAATGAGTTTAAGAATGTTTTGGGCGTGCAGTGGCATCCGGAATGCCTGGAGGAGGATGGCCGGAAACTCTTCGAGTGGCTCGTGGCGCAAGCCAGCAATTTCCATCTGGCCAAGCGCATCCACGGCAGGGTGCTCACGCTCGACACCCACTGCGACACACCGATGTTCTTCGGACAGGACATCAAGTTTGACATGCGTGACGAGCGGATCCGTGTCGATCTCCATAAGATGGCAGAGGGGCACCAGGATGCTACCATCATGGTGGCTTACCTGCCACAGCCCAAGATGGGTGAGACCTTCTCGTCGCTTGTCCCCTTTGAGGTGGGAACACCGATGGAATATGCCGACCTCATTTTCGACAAGATAGAGGCCATTGTCAGGAGCAACCGGAAATACCTGAGCATCGCACGTACGCCTGCCGACCTCTTTGAGGATAAGCGCAAGGAGCGCAAATCCATCATGTTTGGCATCGAGAACGGCATCGCGCTCAACCATGATACCAACAACATCGCCCACTTCGCACAACGGGGTGTGGTCTATATTACCCTCTGCCACAACGGCGATAATGATATCTGCGACAGTGCCAAGGGGTGTGACACCAACCATGGAGTGAGCAAGTTTGGTGAAAAGGTCATCCGTGAGATGAACCGTCAGGGGATCATGGTCGACCTGAGCCATGCCAGCGAACAGAGTTTTTACGATGCGCTGGACATCAGCAAGACACCGATTGTCTGCAGCCATAGCAATTGCAAGGCTCTGTGTGATGTGCCACGCAATCTCACCGATGATCAGTTGAAAGCTCTTGCCCGGAAGGGGGGCGTGGCCCATGTGACGCTCTATAAAGACTTCCTCCGCTCGGATGGCGAGGCCACTATCCGCGATGCCATCGAGCATCTCAACCATGCCGTCAGGGTGATGGGCATCGACCATGTGGGGTTGGGCACCGACTTCGATGGTGATGGCGGTGTGAGAGGTCTGGCCGACTCATCGGAACTGATCAATTTCACCCTTGCGTTGCTCAAAAACAAGTACAGCGAGCGTGATATACAGAAGATATGGGGTGGCAACTGGCTCCGTGTGATGACGCTGGTGCAGCATTTCAATAAGTAAATATCCATTTCATGAATAGAAAAAATCTTTTCCTCTCGGCCGTTTCGGCGGCGTTCATCCTATTGCTTTGTGGCGCCTCTTGTGAGAAAGGGAAGAAACTTCCCCCTGAGGTGGTGGAGGTGAAACCTGCGGGACCTGTCTTTGAGGCCGACTCCGCACTCGCGTTCTGCTATGCGCAGTGTGCTTTCGGACCACGCACGATGAACAGTGAGGCGCATGAGCGCTGCGGTGAGTGGATCGCAAAGAAATTCGAGGAGTATGGCTGCACGGTGGAGTTGCAGAATGCTGCCCTCAAGGGATACGATGGCACTACGCTGAAGGCCACCAATATCATTGCCCGCCATCATCCTGAGCGGCAACGTCATATCTTGATCTGCGCACATTGGGACAGTCGTCCGTGGGCGGACAACGACCCCGACAGTGCCAACTGGAGGAAACCTGTCGATGCGGCCAATGACGGTGCCAGTGGGGTGGCGGTGATGATAGAGATGGCGAGGTTGCTGAAGAATGCCGACTCGCTGAAGGTGGGCGTCGACTTCGTGTGCTTCGATGCGGAGGACTGGGGCGTGCCTCAATGGTCCGACCAGGACGGACAGGACTCGTGGGCCTTGGGAGCACAATACTGGGCTGCAAACTACGGAAAGCCTGACTACACCACAGCCTATGGCATCTTGCTCGACATGGTGGGCGGACAGGGTGCGCAGTTCTATCAGGAGCGCAAGTCGCTGGAATATGCGTCGAAGGTGGTGGAGCGTGTGTGGAGGGCTGCTCATGCTGCCGGTTATAGTGGCTATTTCCCCATGTCACCTGGAGGCTACGTCACTGATGACCATTTGCCGGTCAACGAGAAGGCTGGCATTCCTACTGTTGACATCATCCCATATTATCCCAATTGTGAGGAAAGTTCTTTCGGACCTACATGGCATACCGTGAATGATAATATGGACCATATTGATAAGAATACGTTAAAGGCCGTTGGGCAAACCATCACGCAGGTGCTGTTCACCGACTGAACCTACACCCAATACCCAACCGCAATCTGATACTATCCAAGAAAAAACATGCCGACGCCAGTCATTGAGAGATGACTGGCGTCAAAATTTCTGTATGGCCAAAACAAAAACGGTAGCTTATAGTTGCCCGGCTTCCACCATGAGGATCACTCGCTCGGTGAGTTTGTCGGTGGTCTCTGGCTTGTAGGTCTTCTTCAGGCTGGCACCGAAGGTCCAGGCGAAGGCTTGCCAGAATCCGGCACGGATAGGACCCATAAAGGCTTTCACTATGTCATAGGAAGAGGAGTTGCACTCACGGTTGACCAGTTTGATGAGCAGTTTGCCTTGGGAATAGGTGAGTTTTTTCATCCTCGGCTTGTATTTGCCGTAGATTTCCTTCTCCACTTTCTTCATGTGCTCTTCACGTGACTTCTTGTCGGGGATGGTCTGAAGACTCTCGTAGGTCTCGATGATGATCTTGTTGACCTCCTTGGCCATCGGGAGCACTTTTTTCACATTCGTCACCAGCCGGTTGAAGGCCTTCCGCTGTTTTTCGCTTTTCAGTTCCATCACCGGATAGACATAGACGTTGTTCATCCGCATGAACAGCACGCTGTCGCCGTCGACGACGGTCTTGGCCATCTCCATCTTCGGCACGAAGGTGGGGTTAGCCACATCCACTTCCCGGTCTTCTGGGAGTATCGAGGTGGGATGGTCGGTTTGCGCAATGATACCCGCTGACCAGAAGAGGAGCAGCAGGATGCAAAGATGACGGATGTTCATGGGCGCAAAAGTAGAAAAAAAATGCGTAATGAAGGCCATTTTTGATTTTTTTAAAAAATAATGCGTAAGTTTGCAACATTATGCACCATCATTTTTGTATTCTCCGTCTGCGTTATATCTTGGCTGTTCTGTCGGGATGGATGCTCGTGGTTCCTGCTATGTCGCAGGAACAGCGTCCTTGGGAGGAGTGGTTTGCAGAACTCTCCACTGCTGATGACATGGAGCGGGAGGACTGGGAGGCGACCTATGAGATGCTGTGTGAGATGGAACAGACCCCCATCGACCTCAATAGTGCCACACGGGAGGAGTTGTCGCGGCTGCCTTTCCTTTCCGAGCGGCAGGTGGAAGATATCCAGGCCTACGTCTATTCCTACGGAGGGATGAAAACGCTTGGCGAACTGGCGATGATTCCCTCCATTGACTATTCCACGAGGCAGTTGCTCAACTATTTCGTTTGTTGTCGTGAGCAACCGGTGGCCACGGTGCCACGGATGGATAATATCTTGAAGTATGGCCGTCATGAGGTGATGGCCACCGCCCGAGTGCCGTTTTATGAGCGGCGGGGTGACAAGGAGGGCTATCTGGGATATCCCTACCGGCATTCGTTGAGATATCAGTTCCGTTATGGTAGCAGACTGAAGGTGGGTGTCACCGGGTCGCAAGATGCCGGAGAGCCTTTCTTTGGTTCCCACAATAAGATGGGATATGATGATTATTCTCTCTATGCTGAGGCTCATGGACTCGGCCGTCTGACATCGCTGGTCGTGGGGCGTTATCGGGCGAGTTTCGGCATGGGATTGGTGATGAGCAACAGTTTCAGCATGGGTAAATTGGCGTCTCTCTCATCGCTGGGAAAGCGAAGTCAGGGATTGCAGGCGCATGTCTCAAGGCAGACTGCCGATTACCTGCAAGGGGCTGCTGCCACCGTGCAGGTGGCCAAAGGACTTGATATGAGCGTGTTTGTCTCTTACCGCATGGCAGATGCCACCTTGGGGCATGGTGACTCCACCATCACGACCATCGTCACCACGGGGTATCACCGCACGGAGACGGAGATGGCGAAGAAGAACAATTTTTCTGAAACCACGGCAGGAACCAACCTGCGCTTTTTCTCTCGGGGGTTTCATGTAGGTGCCACTGGGGTTTATACGGCCTACGACAAAGACCTGGCACCCGATATCACCAAGCGCTACCGGATGTATGACCCCACAGGCCGTCGTTTTTGGAATGCCAGCATCGACTATGGATATACCGGCCATCGGATTGCGTTCAGAGGGGAGGCTGCCACCGGGGACTGCCAGGCACTTGCAACGATTAATACCATGAGTTATGCTCCTTGTCCTACGTTGTCGCTGATGGCTATCCACCGGTTCTATGGAAAGCGTTATCATGCTGTGCGTGCCAACAGTCTCAGTGAGGGCGGTGATGTGCGCAATGAGAATGGCGTCTATGCGGGTGTGCGCTGGCAAGCCACACCCTACCTACGCCTGTCGGCCTATACTGATTATGCCTATTTTGCTGCGGCGAGATATCAGGCGCAGGTGTCGTCGGATGCCTGGGATCATCTTGTCCAGGCTCAGTATGACAATAAACTGCTGTCACTCACCGCCCGATACCGGTTGAAGCGTAGGGGATATGACAACACGGAAAAGACGGCACTCATCACCAAAACCAGCCATCAGGCTCGTTTGGGGGTAGGGGCCGTCATGGGCAAATGGCGCTTCTCCTCTGTTGCTGATATGACATCCGTGGATTTTGAGGGAAAGCACCAAGGATGGATGTTGTCGCAGAATGTGGCTTATACCTGCCGTAGGTTGCGGGTCAATGCCTGTGTGGGGTATTTCCATACCGATGACTATGAGAGCAGACTGTATGGATATGAGCAAGGGGTGCTCTATGCCTATTCTTATCATGCTTTCTCTGGTGAGGGATGTCGCTGGGCTCTGATGGCCCGCGCTGATATAGACAGCCATCTGATGCTCATCGCTCACCTGTCGACAACCAATTATTTTGACCGCAGCAGCATTTCCTCTGGTTTGCAGCAAATCGACCGTTCTTCACAGACCGATCTGGAAGTGCAACTGCGTTGGAGGTTCTAATCTACTCGTTGGTGATCATTTGATCTTTTGAGTATATGGAATAAGAGGGGGGAAGCGTTAAAAAGCACTGAACACTTTTTTCCACTGATAGGGCTCATCCTTAAATGTCTGTGAGATGATCCTTGCCAGGCACCTGACCAGATAGGCGGCGGCGATGACGATGACGAACATGATGAGCAGGTTGAGCGGGAAAAGGCTGTTCATCTTGTCGGTGAAAACCAGACGCTGGACAAGGTAAATCTCAAGGCACAGTCCGCCAACGAATCGGATGATGAAATGGCCTGTGCGATGCTGGTAGATACGCTTCACCAGCGGGCTACATCCCACTTGGTAGAAGAAGTAAGTGATGACCATCAGTACCAGACAACTCACATATTGCAGCGGCATCAGTTGCTTGTTGATGGCAGAGAGATAGATCAATGTGTAAAAAGCGGCTATGCTGAGAATCAGTCCTATCGTGTCCACCCATGGACGATACTTCATTTTCGGAGCCGATATGCCGATTTGGGCACCCAGCAGGATGGGCATCATGAACATGGGCCATCGGATGATGGCATCGCTGTAGATATTGTAATAATAAACGGTATAGATTTTGGATGAGAAAATAAAAAAGTAAAGTCCGGTGAGTACAGCGCTCAGCAACAAGAAATGGATGGTCTTGTCTTTGAGATAAGCCCCAATGAAGAATATCAGGACATAGTAGACCATAATATAGGTGATAAACCAGCCTCCACCATATAAGATGATGTCGATGATATCCCTTCTGATATTGAAAATGCCACAGGCCACGATGGCAATGGCCAATACAGACGGGTAGATCCTGTTGATGCGCCGCTTATACCAGTCGGGGAAATTTGAGGCTGTCCCCATAGGCTTCAGAAACAGGGTGAAACCCGAACAGAAGAAGAATAAAGCGTCGCCGATGCTTCCACCAGTAGCCAGCATGGCATATTTCCCATATAGAATTTGCATATGTGAGTTGGTGATCAGCAGCGCTGCCAGAAACCGCAAAAAGTCGACACTTATATTTCTTTCTTTCATGTTGGTACACATTGACGGCGCAAAGTTACGAAAAAGATGAAAAAGACGATTCTTTTTTCATTGATTTCCTTTTCCCCGTTCTCAAAATGGCAGCAACAAAACATATTTTGGAGATAAATATGTGCTAACACCATGAAGCGGTTATGCAATGACCGTTCATGCAATGATGAATTTGGATTTTAGGAGCGATCTTCGATTTTAAGAGCGATCTTCTTGGTGCTGTTGATAGGCGGCTCTCAGGGCTTTCATCACGCGCTCGTATTCTGGGGGGGTGATGTCGCATTTGTCTTTGCACTTTTTTTCTGGATACTGTCTCATGTAGTTGGCTCTCACCATCTCATGGGTCACAATACTGTCCAAGGGTATTTGATACTGGTCGATAATGGGCAACAGATAGTCGATGGCGCTTTGTATCTGGTCATCAGTGAGCGGTTTTTCCACGGTGTTCCCTTGAAACTCGATGCCGATGGTGAATTCATTGCAGCGCTCCCGGCCGTTGAGGATGGACAGACCGGCATGGAAGGTCACCACGGTGGGAGCACAAAGGATGTAGCGGGTGCCGTCGGTGTCGATCAGACAGTGGGTGCCCACTTTGTTCACGGGAAGTGTCAGTACCTCCAGTGAGCGTTGGATGGTGGGAAGGGCGGTATGATGGAGGATCACTCCTCTCACGTCATTGATTTTCCCACGGTCAAAATTCTGTGTGGGATAATAGATCTCATCATACTGCTTTTTTTCTGTCGGAGCAGCATCCGGTGTAAAGAAAAATACATAGATAGCGGTAATGGTCAGCAGACCAATACATCCTGCTACGATCCATCCTGTAATCCTTGGTGCTTTGTCGTTTTTTTCCATCTGTTTCAAATCTTTTAGGGACAAGGAGACTCTTTGAGGCTTTAGGTAATCCTAAGCATCCTAAGACTTCCTAGATCATCCTGGTCATGGGTGTGCCAGCTTTGCGGTGGCCACATACCCGGCGGGCGTGGTGATGCGGAGGATGAGCGTGCCTTTTGTCTGAGGCAGTCGGATGGCTGTGGTGGTGCTGGTGGAGCCTTGATGCATGAGCAGACCGCTGGTGAGGTCATGCTGCATGAGCAGCCTGCCGGCAGTGTCGTGGATAGAGAGTTGGGCGCTGCGGGTGCCTGAGGGCAGGTCGGCGGTCACGATGACCAGTCCGCCTTGCGTCTGTATGAGGCGCAGCGGTTGGCTGAAGGGTGTGCCGGCTGTGCCGTTCGGCTGGCGGATGGTGGTCTGCTCGCCATAATCGCTCTCATAGGCGCCCAGATCGGGCCGTTCGCCATGGTAACGGATGCCTCCGACAGGAATGCCACGGTAGATGGTGGAGTCGACTGGCGTGCCTCGGTCGATGAGGAAGGAACCTTCTTTTAGGTGGGCAAAGGTCGTGAATGGCAGTTCTCCGTCAGCGGTACGCTCACCGATAAGCTCTTCATGATTGGTGATGTCGATGAATTGTGAGGGATCTGCAGCGTGAAATTCACAGGTCTGCAGTTGCATGCCTGTCAAGGTGGAGTCCACCTCAAAGCGTCCGTAGTCACCATATTTCCCGTCTTCGCCTTCCTTATATTTTCCAGTGTTCTTATCCACTTTGTTGGTGGCGGCATTGTCGTTGATGGCAATGCAGTTGGTGAGTTTTACGGTGTGTCCCGATGCGATTTCCTCGTAAATACGGTAGGAGTAGGTCTTTTCACTGATGGATTTCAGTGTCATGCCGGTGCAGTTGTTCATGATGATGTCGCCGGCGTTGTGGGTCTGGTCGAATCCCTTGGCTTTGTTGCAGATGGCGAGGCATCGGTTGAGTAACACGTTCATGGCACCTTGGTTGGACCCCATTTTGAATCCGTTGCCGTTGCCGTCGGGAGCGATGTGCTCCAGGTCGAGGAATCCGTTTTTGTAGGCGATGCTGTTTTCGATGATGATACTGACGTTATCGCTGAATCCGCCGTCTTTTTTGAAGAACACGTCCCATCCGTCATCGGAGTTGGCCCATGCGCGGCAACCGTAGAAATAGTTGCCGTCGCCCACCGACAGTTTGGGCGCGAAACCGTCAGCGTCACCCTGGTCTTCGTCGCAGTTGAGATAGGAGTCGCAGTTGATGACATAGTTGAACGACGCGAGGTTTTTCATCTGCAGGCCAGTGTCTCCGTTGCGGTAGAAGCGGCAGTCTTCGATGATGTTGTCATGGGCTTGTTCTGTGGCATTAAGAATATCGTTGTTGGACCCGCCGGTAGGTTTGTTGCGTTCGATGAGCAATCCGTTGTCAGAGGCATTGGTGATGTCGATGCGGTAGAAGTGCCAGTAAGAACCGCAGAGTCTCACACCCTGATAGGGATTGTCGGAATGCTTATGGTAGGGCATGGCGCTGAAGTCGAGTACGGCTCTGCCACCAAGTGCATAGAGTGCGATAGGTTTCTCCGCTGTGGCGCAGGTGTTGATGTTCACGCGCGCGTCATAAGTATAGGTGCCGGCCATCATGTAGATGGTGTCGCCAGGCTCGACGATATCGGCCGCTTTCTGAAGAGAGTAGAAGGGTGCCTCCTCCGACCCGTTGGCCGTACGGTCGTCGCCTGTGGGGGAGCACCAGATGATGTTGCCCGTAAATGATGGCGGCACTACCTCACCGGTGGTGTAAGACCGCTCCTCACCATAACCCGTACCGATCTCTGTCTGGCAATAGGCACGATAATAATAAGTGGTATGGCTTTCGAGAGGAAGTCTCACCGTGAAGTTGTCGGTAGATGGTGAGGCTGTCACTTTGATACCTTCTTGGGTGGACAGTCCGCTGGTGGTGGCATAGAGGATACCTTGTTCGATAACGGGCAGTCCGCCGTCATCCGTCACCTCACCACCAGTCACGTAGTAACCGTGACGGTTGATGGTGATGTCTTTGGTATGGACGATGGGCATCGTGGCGTCTGCGGTCTGGAAAGTGCGTGTCTCACCATAGCTCACTCCTGCGCGTGTGAAGGCATAAGCGCGGTAGTAGATGGTATGGCTGGCGATGAGCCCTTCCACGTCGACCGTAAAACGGTATTTGTTGGCTTGCGTGGGATTGTCGGTATAAACGGGTGCTCCCTCGTAGTTCCAGCAGATGCCATAATGCAACATCTCCTGGTCGCCAGCGGCGGTCACCTCACCACTCAGGCGGGCGGTGGTCTTTGTCACGTCACTTGCTTCGCCGGTGACGACGGTGGCGGGAGTGCCTGTTGCCTCAGGGTAAATGGCCAGGTTGTCGACATCGCAGTCGTTTTTGGTGTTGTAGTTGGACAGCCGCACCCGGTTGACTTCGATATCGTTCACCTCGACGGTATTGTGCTCCTGGGTATCTTTGTTGAACTGGTGGATGCTTGTCCAGGTTTGTCCGCCGTCTTTCGATACCGACACGTCAATGTATTTTTTCGTGCGTCCCTCGTCGAATGTGATTTTCTTGACTCCCCTGTCAAATACTGGCGTGATGACGTAGGAGTCGCCAGGACCATTGAGACCGCTCTTCACCATGCGGAGATCTCCGTTGGAACCGTCTTTGATATAGTTGGTGTTGGTGCCTTTGAAACAGTTGTAGAACACCCATTCGCCCTGTCCTTCAATCTGGAAATGGAGTGGGGTGGTGACATCTTCTTTTGAGGGGATGGTGTCCTCGAAGGTCTGGATGAAATAGGGTGTTTGTGCCATGGACGGGAGAGCCATGAGTAAAATACTGGCTATGGCAGAAAAAAAGCGTTGGGAGGTTCTCATTGTGATAGTAGATAATTGATACGTTCTTGTGGAGATGTTTGTGGTTCCTATCGTTGTTTGTTGGGTCCAAAGGTACTGCAATAATCTGAGAAGACCATATAAAAAGGAGAAAAAGTCGTGTTTTGCTTCGCGTCTCAAAGCACTCGTCCGTTCCTTATACATATTTATAAGAAAAGGAAAGGCATTTTTTGCAGGTTCGTATAATATTCGTACCTTTGCACCCTGATTGCAATAAAACTTATTATTATGTCCTATCTATTTACTTCAGAATCCGTTTCAGAGGGTCATCCCGACAAGGTGGCCGATCAGATATCCGACGCATTGCTCGACCAGTTTCTCGCTTATGATGACCAGTCGCACTGCGCCATTGAGACTTTCGTCACCACCGGACAGGTGGTCATCATGGGTGAGGTGCATTCCGAGGCTTATATCGATTTGCAGACCATTGCCCGCAAAACCATCAACCGCATCGGATACACCAAGTCGGAATACCAGTTCGATGGCAATTCATGTGGTATCATGTCTGCCATTCATGAGCAGAGTTCTGATATCAAACAAGGTGTGGACCGTGAAGACAAAAAAGAGCAGGGTGCCGGCGACCAAGGTATGATGTTTGGCTATGCCACCAATGAGACCGAGAACTACATGCCCGTCTCACTCGACCTGGCACATCTCATCATGTCGACATTGGCTGAGGTGCGCCGTGAGGGGAAGGTGATGACCTATCTCCGTCCCGACGCAAAGAGCCAGGTGACCGTGGAGTATTCCGACGACAACATCCCACAGCGTATCCATACCATTGTGGTCTCCACCCAGCACGATGACTTCGGTCCCGATGATGCTTCGATGATTCATACGATCTACAACGACGTGGTGAATGTGCTCATGCCGAGGGTGAAGGCGAAGATCAAGAGCCAAAAGGTGCTTGCGCTCTTCGACGACAAGATCATCTATCATGTCAATCCCACCGGGAAATTTGTCATCGGCGGACCGCATGGCGATACAGGACTGACCGGGCGGAAAATCATCGTCGACACCTATGGTGGAAAAGGTGCTCATGGCGGTGGCGCTTTTTCGGGAAAAGATCCCAGTAAGGTGGACCGCTCTGCGGCCTATATGGCGCGTTACATGGCGAAGAACATGGTGGCTGCCGGTGTGAGCGACGAGGTCTTGGTGCAGTTGAGTTATGCCATCGGTGTGGCACAGCCGGTGAGTGTGTATGTCAACACCTACGGGCGTTCTACACTTGGCCTGACCGATGGTGAGATCGCCGACCGTGTCGAGAAACTGTTTCCTCTCACGCCAAAGGGTATCGAGGACTGCCTTGGCCTGCGCAACCCGATCTATGTCGAGACGGCTGCCTACGGGCACATGGGGCGCCAGCACCAGGTGGTGAAAAAGGAGTTCACCAGTTTCTACCACGAGACCAAAGTTATGGAGGTGGAACTGTTCACCTGGGAAAAACTTGATATGGTGGAGCGTATCCGTCAGGAGTTTGGTATCCTTTAGCCCATGCCCATCATCAGGAAATCTACTTATCAGGTCATCCATCAATTACCCGACAGTGCCACTGAATGGCAGAAAGACTCTGCTGTCCAGGCATATTTCCAACCAGGTGGTGACAACCATTACAGCGACCGTCCCGATACGTTGGGGCTGCCCGGTCAGCGTTATGACCGCGCCGACAGTTGGCTTCCGACCGACAGTCTCGGCTATCCGGCCACTTTTGTCGACACGCTTCCCGTCGCCTGTCGCCCCCAGTTGCATGGGGGCATGATGGCGGAGGCGGTGGCCTATAGGGCGGGCAACGACCATCTCGTATCGACGTTGCTGATGGGATCGCTGTTTCTCTCACTCATCGCACTGGCCTTTTCGGCGAATTTTGTACTCCGGATGGCAAAAAACTTTTTCCATGCTGACAATGAGCGTGTCACCGCCGTTCCAGATACCAACGCTGAGTTGCGCAACCAGGGATTGCTCGTGGTGTTCACAAGCATCTTGGCGGCGGTGGCATATTATTGTTACTCGCTGTCAAGGGGGGTGACCGGCGGCATTGATGGTTCGGTGAGGGAGCTGTTGGCGGTCTATCTCGCTGCGGCGCTGGGCTATTTGCTCTTCAAGGCTATCGCATACCAGTTTGTCAATTGGGTGTTCTTCGACCATAAAAAAAATGAACAATGGAACAAGGCCATTCTTTTTGTCACTGCTATTGAAGGACTGGCTTTTGCTCCGGTCGTGTTTCTCCTCGTTTATGGCTCTTTACCGGTGCATACTGCCTTGATGATCCTTGCAATTGTCATCTTTTTGGCTAAAATATTAGTGATTTATAAATGCCATCTCATCTTTTTTCGGCGAGTTGGTGCTTTTTTGCAAATAATTTTGTACTTTTGTGCGCTCGAATTGATACCCCTCATCTGTTTGGTCGGGTTGTTGGAGAATTTCAATCATCATTTGCAAATCAATTTTTAGTACATTTATGATAAAAAAGATACTAGTTTCGCAGCCTAAACCGACAAGTGAGAAGTCACCTTATTTTGATATTGAGCGTGAATATGGTGTGGAACTGGTGTTCCGTCCTTTTATCCGTGTAGAGGGGCTTACAGCGAAGGAGTTTCGTCAGCAGAAAGTGAACCTGCTCAGTTTCACGGCTGTGGTTTTCACCTCCCGCCATGCTATCGACAATTATTTCAAGTTGGCCAAGGAGATGCGTGTGACCATCCCTGAGACCATGAAATATTTCTGCGTGACAGAGACCATCGCCCTCTATATTCAGAAATATGTGCAATACCGTAAGCGCAAGGTGTTCTTCGGCACGACAGGAAAGATCGTGGACCTCGTGCCCCAGATGGTGAAGCACAAGAGCGAGAAATACCTCGTTCCGATGAGCGACATCCACAACAACAGTGTGCAGGAGTTGCTGACGTCCAAAAAACTGGAGTTCAAGGAATGTGTGATGTATCGCACCGTGAGCGATGACTTCACCACAGAAGAAGTGGACCAGTTTGATTACGACATGCTGCTCTTCTTCAGTCCTGCAGGATTGAACGCACTCACTAAGAATTTCCCCAATTTTGAACAAGGGGATATCAAGATCGGTGCTTTTGGACCTGCTACCGCCAAGGAGGTGGCAGAGAAAGGCTTGCGCCTCGACCTGAAGGCTCCCACACCAGAATTCCCGTCGATGACGGGGGCTCTGGCCAATTTCCTCAAGAACAATCTGTGAGTCTATGCCAGAAGAGCGGTGCCAGACTCTCTGCAAGGAGATGCGTATCACCGGTCATAAACTGGTGGAGACGCTCTTCAAGCGCGGCGGCAACCGCTCGATGACGTATTTCCCCTTGAGGGCTGTCTATCTGTTGGTGGACAGGAATGAGGTGCCGGCAAAGATGCTGGTGAGTGTCCCTAAACGTTGTTTCAAACGGGCCGTCAAGCGCAATAGGGTGAAGCGCCAGGTGCGAGAGGCCTACCGCAAGCATCGGCATTTGATTGATGAGCGTATGTCGGCTTTTCCCGACAAGACCCTTGCCATCGCTTTTATCTGGCTCGACGACCAGTTGCACGACAGTGCAGGCGTGGAGCATCGTGTGCGACAATTACTCATCAGGATAGGAGAGCGGCTATGAGTGTGCTGCGCATGTTGTGGAGAGGACTCTCCAAGTTGCTGGTATGGCTGCTCACGCTGCCCATCCTTTTCTATCAGAGGTGCATCAGCCCTTACACGCCTCCCTCGTGCAGGTTCACCCCCACCTGTTCGGAATATGCCCGTCAGGCATTGCGCAAACATGGACCCGTCAAGGGCATGTGGCTCGCCATCAGGAGATTGCTCAGATGCCATCCATGGGGTGGAAGCGGCTATGATCCCGTGCCCTGACACACTGTTGACTTTCGATAATTATCATATCATTCATTCGATTAACATATCATTCATTCGATGAAGAAAAATTTTGTAGAAGAACTGAAATGGCGCGGCATGCTTGCTCAGATCATGCCGGGCACAGAGGAATTGTTGCAAAAAGAGATGGTGACGGCCTATCTGGGTACCGACCCTACTGCCGACAGCCTGCATATCGGGCATCTTTGTGGCATCATGATGCTGCGCCATCTGCAGCGTTGTGGTCATAAGCCCATCATCCTGGTCGGTGGTGCCACCGGCATGATCGGTGACCCGTCGGGCAAAAGCCAGGAGCGCAACCTGCTGGATGCCGACACGCTCTACCACAATCAGGAGTGCATCAAGAAACAGGTGGCCAAGTTTTTGGACTTCAACGCTGAGGGTCCCAACAAGGCCGAGATGGTGAACAACTATGACTGGATGAAGGATTTCTCTTTCCTCGATTTCGCCCGTGAGGTGGGCAAACACATCACCGTCAACTATATGATGGCCAAGGACAGTGTGCAGCAGCGCCTCAACGGTACGGCTCGCGATGGCCTGTCGTTTACGGAGTTCACCTATCAGTTGCTCCAAGGCTACGACTTCCTGCACCTCTATAAGACCAAGGGCTGCAAACTGCAGTTGGGTGGCAACGACCAGTGGGGCAATATGACCACTGGCACGGAACTGATCCGCCGCAAACTTGGTCAGGAGGCTGAGGCTTTCGCCCTCACTTGTCCGCTCATCACGAAGGCTGACGGTAAGAAATTCGGCAAGACGGAGAGCGGCAATGTGTGGCTTGACCCGCAGCGCACGACCCCATACGCCTTCTATCAGTTCTGGCTCAACGTCAGCGACGACGACGCAGAGCGTTACATCAAGATCTTCACCAGTCTCGATAAGGAGACCATCGACGCACTGGTCGAAGAGCATCGTGTAGACCCGGGACGGCGTCTCTTGCAGCGCCGCTTGGCAGAGGAGGTGACAGTCATGGTGCATTCTCGTGAGGCACTTGACATGGCTATCGAGGCCAGCAACATCCTCTTCGGCAAGTCGACTAAAGAAAGTCTGCTCAAGATTGACGAACAGACCTTGCTGGATGTCTTCGACGGTGTGCCGCATTTCACGCTGGATGCCAGTCTGCTCGGCCAGCCTGCTGTCGAACTCTTCACCCGCGACGACGTGAAAGTCTTTGCCAGCAAGGGAGAGATGAGAAAACTCATTCAGGGTGGTGGCGTGTCACTCAACAAGGAGAAACTCAATGCTCCCGACAGAGTCGTGACGGCTGATGACCTCATTGACGGCAAGTATCTGCTGGTGCAGCGTGGTAAGAAGAATTATTACCTTATCACGGTGAAATAGAAAAAAGTGGCCAAAAATTTGGTGGTAGTTTAAAAAAACACTACCTTTGCAGCCACGATTCGATTGGGTCATGGTGTAATGGTAACACTACAGGTTTTGGTTCTGTCATTCTGGGTTCGAATCCCGGTGACCCAACATACAAGAGGCGCTTCTATCTGAGATGCGCCTCTTGTTGTTGTTATTGGTTCCAAAGACATGCTTTTTTCATCAATAATTGCGGCTAATTCAAATATTTTATGTAAGTTTGCAAACTGAAAAACGATCAACTACTTTAAAAAGATGAAAACAAATTATGAAATTCGTTATGCGGCCCATCCTGAGGACGCAAAAAGTTATGATACCAAGCGTATCCGTCGTGATTTCCTGATAGAGAAGGTCTTCGCTGCCGACGAGGTCAATATGGTCTATTCCATGTATGACCGTATGGTCGTGGGAGGTGCCATGCCCGTCGCTGAGGAACTGAAACTGGAGGCTATCGATCCGTTGAAAGCACCTTATTTCACCACACGCCGTGAGATAGGTATATATAATGTGGGTGGCGACGGTGTCGTGAAAGTGGGCGATGAGACCTTTGAGCTGTCCTATAAGGAGGCCCTCTATATCGGCAGTGGCGACCGTGATGTGGTGTTCTGCAGCAAGAACGCTGACAAGCCTGCCCTGTTTTATTTCAACTCCACCACCGCTCATCAGTCGTATCCCTGCAAGAAGGTGACCAAGGACAATGCCGTGGTGGCCCACATGGGTAGTCTGGAGATGTCGAATGAGCGCAATATCAACAAGATGATTGTCAACCAGGTGCTCCCCACCTGCCAGTTGCAGATGGGCATGACAGAACTGGCACCCGGAAGCGTGTGGAACACCATGCCGGCTCATGTGCATAGCCGCCGTATGGAAGCTTATTTCTATTTCGAGGTGCCCGAAGACCAGGCCGTCTGCCATTTCATGGGAGAAGTGGAGGAGACCCGGCACATCTGGATGCGCGGCAATCAGGCTGTGCTGTCACCAGAATGGAGTATTCACAGTGCCGCAGCCACCCATAACTACACCTTTATCTGGGGTATGGGAGGTGAGAACCTGGACTATGGCGATCAAGACTTCTCGCTGATTACAGACTTGAAATAAACCCAAAACAAATTCTTTTATACTAATCCGTCAAATCATGTCAAATTTATTTTCACTTGAAGGAAAGAATGCCTGGATCACAGGCGCTTCCTATGGTATCGGTTTCAATATCGCCAAGGCTTTTGTGGCTGCCGGTATCAAGACGATCATCTTCAACGACATCAATGAGGCAGCGCTCGAGCGCGGATTGAACAACTATCGTGAGGCCGGCATCGAGAACGTCAAAGGCTATGTCTGTGATGTCACCAAGGAAGATGATGTGAAGGCTCTTGTTGAGCAGATCCACCAGGAGGTGGGGCAAATCGACATCCTTGTCAACAATGCAGGTATCATCAAGCGCATCCCGATGCATGAGATGAAACGTGCCGAGTTCCAGCAGGTCATCGACATCGATCTCGTCGGTCCGTTCATCTGCGCCTCTGCTGTCATCCCCGAGATGATGGAGCGTCGTGAGGGCAAGATCATCAATATCTGTTCGATGATGTCGGAACTGGGACGTGAGACCGTTTCCGCATACGCTGCCGCCAAGGGTGGCCTGAAGATGCTCACCCGTAATATCTGCTCTGAATATGGTGAGTACAACATCCAGTGCAACGGTATCGGTCCGGGTTACATCGCCACACCGCAGACCGCTCCGCTGCGTGAGCGTCAGCCCGACGGTTCCCGTCATCCCTTCGACTCATTTATCTGTGCCAAGACACCGGCCGGCCGCTGGCTTGAGCCAGAGGAACTGGGCGGACCTGCTGTCTTCCTGGCTTCCCATGCCTCTGATGCCGTCAACGGACATGTGCTGTATGTCGACGGAGGTATCCTCGCTTATATCGGAAAGCAACCTTAAGCGTGTCACCACAAAACATAAAACGGGCTGCCTTAATTAGGGCAGCCCGTTTTATAATTTTTCTTTACAGTTTACTTCAGCGCGTCAGCCAAATCTGCTCCAGCCTTGAACTTGGCTGTTTTCTTTTCTGGAATCATGATCTTGGCTTTGTTGCTCGGATTGATACCCTCGCGGGCAGCGCGAGTAGCCACACTGAATGTACCGAAACCAATGAGTGCCACTTTGTCCTCAGCAACCAAAGCTTCTTTGATGGCATCAAGTGCTGCATCAAGAGCCTTCTTTGAAGCAACCTTTGACAGACCGGACTTTTCCGAAATCTTGTCGATCAATTCTGTCTTGTTCATAATTGTTGGTTTAAAATTGATGAAATATTGATGGTAATGTCATGAATTTTCCGCAAATATAGATGAATCATTTCATAAAACAAACAAAAAATAAAAAAAAAAGCGGAAAATCATGAAAAATAGCGTTGATAAAACCGAAATCATGCCTAATCACAGATAATTTTAGTAATTTTGCAAAAATATTCATTCATATTAGATCATTCAAATGCACAGTATACCAACCGCGACAAAAAACCTGCTGATAATTAATGTATTGGCATTTTTGTGCTATTATGTGCTCGCTTATAGGGGCATTGATTTGAATAGCATCTTCGGCTTGCATTTCTTTTTGGCCTCCAAGTTTCGCTTGTATCAGATTTTCACCTACATGTTTATGCACGGGGGATGGGAGCACCTGTTCTTCAATATGTTTGCACTATGGATGTTCGGGTGTGTCATGGAAAGAGTTTGGGGACCGAAGAAATTCCTTTTTTATTACATTTTGTGCGGCGTCGGAGCTGGTCTCATTCAGGAAATATCCCAATTTGTCAGCTATTCCATCGAGGGCTTGGCTGCCTATGACACCGTGTCGATCAGTGGCGGGCTGAAACTTTCCATGGAAGAATATCTAAACGCTTGGACCACCGTGGGCGCATCGGGTGCCATCTATGCCATCTTGCTGGCTTTCGGCATGACATTCCCCGAAGAGCGCATCTTCATTTTCCCTTTGCCTATCCCCATCAAGGCCAAGTGGTTTGTCATGTTCTATGTGGTTGTGGAACTGTTGGCCGCATTGGGACAGTCTGGCGACAGTGTGGCTCATTTCGCCCATCTCGGCGGTATGCTCTTCGGATTCCTGCTCATCAGATATTGGGAGCGGCATCCCGACGGCTTGGGTACCTACGGCCGGGACAACGGGCAACAGTTCTTCGACCGGTTGCGCAACAACTGGGAGCGGAGAAAGGGAAGGTCCAACCAGGAAGACATCACCCATAAAAGCGATTGGGACTACAATGCCGACAAGAAGGCGCAGGAAGAGCGCATCGACCAGATTCTGGATAAAATACGTAAGAACGGCTATGCCAGTCTGACTGCAGAAGAAAAGCAATTCCTTTTCGAGAGCAGCAACAAGAAGAAATGACATGGGCTTT
>CADCQC010000076.1 GCA_902803455.1 uncultured Prevotellaceae bacterium | reverse complement strand
TAAGTGAGGCCTGTTCGGCGGGCAGCGCTATGCCGGTAAGCGAAATGGTGGCAGGATTCGACAGAGGCGACTCCCCTTGGGGATAGATCACCGTGACATAATATGTATGATCTATTGTCGGGTCGGCGGTAAGGTCAACAAAATCGCTGACGGCAGGTTCTTCCTTGGCGATGAGCACACTGTCGCGGTAGATGCGGTATCCAAGGACCTTGGCTGCTGACGACACCTGTTTCTTACTAGGAGCGGCAGTAAAGATGATATCATCAATCTCCAGGCCAGACCCTTTCGAGGAAGTGCTGCGGATGGCGAAATACCGGCTTCTGGCAGGAAGGTTGATGAGAATCTCCGTCCAGTCAATGGATGAGACCGTACCGTCATATATTTTATGGAAACTGTCGGGTTGCATGTCTGTGGTGCTGTAGAGCACCTCAAAAGTCTCATCATTCTCACCAGAGGCCACCTGACTGACAAAGAAACGGATGGTCTGGGCACCACCGGAGAGCAATGGTGAGATGAGCCATCTGTCACTTGGCAGAGCATCTTCAGCCGCTGTGCCCATCGACAGCAACATCTGTTCTCCAGAGTTGGCTCCCAACGACATCACGACATCCTGGTCTGTCATGTCGAGTCCCACATAGTCGCTATTAAACACCTGGAAGGCCATAGGAGCGCCCTCGTTCTCATAACCAGCACATTGCGACAGCGTTCTCGTTGGCAATCCGTTGGGATCATAGAGCGTCCAATCCCCCATCGTACCCCAATGCTCACTAGCACTGATACCACCGACAGACAAGGGTTCAAAATCGTCCTGATCCTCAAAGTCCTCTATGATCACCACACCCGGCACGTCTATAAAACCTGTTGTTGTCCAACTCAATCTGACGGCAGGCCACGTGGTCACCTCGGCAGTCAAGTCATCAACGGTAGGCATACTGTTCCTCAGCAACTCCACCGTCGCCTCACCACTGTTGTTGTCCTCATTCAGATCCGGTTCATAGACCAGAACAGCAGACCATTCCAACAGGTCGGGAGAAAATGGGCAGGTGGGGATATCAAGGACGCGGGATACCACCCCTTGATAAGGTGCGATCGCCCCCAAGTCATCTAGTGTCGTGAATAACTGACCGTTCTGATAGATGTCCACACGATAGTCATCATTCTCGACAGGCGTACCGCCCAAATTGGCCACATCCACATACATTCTGATGTCCTTACCCATTGCCACTTCCGGAGCAGTAGTGATAGAAAGGGAGAGATCGTGAGGGATAATGTCACGGATATACAGGTTATCGAACTCAAAACTTCCCAGTGACAGGTCTGAGGCGGCACGGAAGCGCAGCACCACATAGTCGTCATCGACAAAAGGCACCAAATCGACCATCGCCTCATGCCACTGCCGGTCGGCAGCATTGAGTTTTTGCGTCCAAAGCACCACAGGACTGCTGCCATCCTGCCGGTCGGCCAACAGCTCTACGGTAATCGCTCCAGGATCACCACGCCAAAAGAATGACGCTTTGGGATCTGCAATCCCTTTGACAGAGATCTTCCCAGAGCTGAAGTCACTCACGTCGCCTGAGGAAAAGCGCAAGAATGTTGCCGCGCCACCATCTTCGTCGTAGGCATTTTCAGAGATCTCCCAAAAAGCGGAACCATTCTGAATGGATGTCCACCAGAAATGTGCGGGTTCACCATCGGTAAAGGATTCTGTATAAGGTATTTCCTCCGTCTGTCCGACAACCATCTTTACAGAGGAAGGATCACCTTCATAGTTTCTGTCATCAAACGCCCTCACTTCCAACGACAACACATTGGGTGCACCGGCGTTCCACTGGCTGATATCAATGATGGCCTGCGGTTGGGTCGTCACCTGCAACAGATCCATCATCATCGGTTCCTCTTCCACATACACCCGATAGCGGATGGTTGTCGTGTCTACATACGCGCCATTCATTCCCTTGTCGGGATGCGCGTCCCATGAGATCGTGGCTGTTCCGTCGAAATTATCGCGCAGGGAGATGCCAGTGGGAGCAGCGGGCACATCTCTTCCGAAATAGGCCGAAACTTCAGCCGTGGCACTCTCGCCAGAAGTATTGGAAGCCGTCACGCCAAAACGATGAAAGCCGTCGGACAACACCGTGACATCCATGGTTATCTCAGCCCCTGTTTCAGGTTGAGAGATGGTGGTGAACGGTTCCCCATCAAGCAAGACCTCCACTTTGGTCAGAGCGTCAAGGGTATCACCGGCAACATCGAGAATCGGCGTGGTGAAAGACAACGTACCACTCAGCAGACCATTCTCCGCCGGTTGTAGCACCAGTTTTTCCGGAGCCTCAGGCACAAAACCCGAGTCATCCTGGAGCCTTATGGTCTGCGAGATAGCCAAAGAAGCGCAAGTGGCTGCCAAAAACATCGGGACACCCACAAGCACCATCAGCATGATATTCTTTTTCATGAATGAATTACTCACTTACGATTTCATCCAATAAATGGACCTTGCACTTGGTCACTTGAGACACCCCACGGTCATCATACACAAAAGCCACCGCCTCCATGTTGGCTGGCACCCAAGTCTCGTCGCGCAGTTCATATGTAAAAAGCTCTGTTTTTCTCTCACCCTCCTTCAACGACAAGTCGGTACCCCAAGTGCCGTTGACCGATGTGCGGAACACATGCTGGTGCACATACTCACGGTCAACACTTCCGTCGGGCAGGTATTGTGGCTCCACAATCCCATTCTCCAGGAGCCATACCTGCAACTTACCATTGGTGGCTCCATCTACTGCCATGACTTCGACCTTGAAGTTGAAAAGCGACTGCTGAGGGTCAAAGACGCAGGCTGCCTCCAAAGAGACAGGAGCCACCTTTGACATCTCATCACGGACGATGGTCGTCCATGAGGTATAATCACTTGTCCCCCGGCGGTTGATGACCCCTTTGGGCTGCGACTCCACCTTCCAGTAATCGTAATACTCGTCGCCCTCAGAGGTATAGAGTGCGAGCGGGATGCCGCGCAATGACTTGGCGAAAGGCCCACTGTGGATTCCCACGGCAATGACATTCTGCTCACCATATTCTTCCTGCAGGCGCTTAATCTCATCAGTCGCCTTCGGGCAATTGACACACCGCTGTCCAGTGAAATCCTCTATCAGCACGCTGCGGCTGACAGATGGCGGTTTCACATAGACAATCCTATCGGCCTCATCGATGTTGCTGCAAGCCATCTGCAGGCAAACAGCCATCAGCATGAGCCACTTCAAATTTCTCATCTTCATTAAAAGTTATAGTTGTATGACAGCGTGAAACCCTTGCTTGCCGGCACATAGCGGCAGACACCTCCCGAACAGTTGTAACCGGCACGTGTCCGTCCGTAGCCCACCTGCAAGCGGTGTGAACCGGCATTGTAGGTGATCAGCCCCTGGTAATAGTGCACCTTGCTGTCGCCACAATTGTACATATCAGAAACCGTAAACATGAGGCGGGGCAACCACGACAATTCGAGCAGTGCGAAGGCCCAGTCACCCTCATCCCCGGCAGTGGTCAGATACTGCAACTCGCCACGAAGGGTCAACTTGTTGTTGATACGGTATTTACCGTCGGCCACATAGATGTTGGAGTGGATCAATCCTCCCTCACCCTCTATCTGTGTCTTGTTGTAGAACTGATTCATATACATCAGGTGGAGTTTGAACGCATTGGAGAATTTCTTGTCCAACTGCACGTTCAGGTCCTGATAGAACATCTCATCACCCCATTTCCAGAACGCTGAGCGATAGCCCTCGGTTCCCTCATAATAACCATTGTGGGCGCTGAGATCCACCTCTTTCTGGTCAATGGCATGCACATGTGAGAAATTGAGTTTGACACTCGTGCCATATTTTCCGCCCAGCAACGTTTTCTTCTTGAAGGTATATCCCAACTCAGCCTGATAGGCCCATTCCCCGTCAGGGTTGGTGGCATAGGGATAAAGCGCCGCCAACGCATAAGTATGGTCCATGGTGAATGCCGGCAGATGGTTGAGGAAAGAAGAGGTGCCATAAATAGTCCGTTTGGAACGGAACGACATGGCGTCGCTTCGCTTGGCCTGCAAGAGCATACTCATGCCCTTCTTGGAGTAGGAAGCAGAGAGCATGGCCACATTACCTTTGTGGAAGATCATGCCGTTTTCGTAAGTGGGGTCATGTGTTTTCTGCGCATACTCGGCCAGCACATTGACATTTCCCTTCTGCACCCGTGCCCTGACGTCAAAAGCGTTGACATTCTCGGGCATCCGAAGCCGGTGTGTGGCATCCACGAAGTATTCATCCTCGCGCTCATGCTTGTTGACAAACGAGGCACCGAGAGAGACATAAGTGCCATGGTCTCTCATGGCCTTTGACCACTGGTCGATGTTGAGCTCCACATCGCCACCTGACACCAGGGCGTTGTTGTAACTCCAGTAGTGGCGTTGGTAACCTGAGAGCGCCTTCAGCGTCACGCCTTTCAGCGGTTTGGCCACCGCACGCACTCCGAGGAGGGAGTTGTCGATACCCAGACTGCGCTCCTCATAAGTACGGAGGATGAATCCGCTGCCAAACTGTTCGTAAAAATTGCCCAAGGTAATATCGAAGTGCTCAGTATGCATCTTGGCATAGATATGGGCGAGACCCCATCCTTTGAAATCCTCCTCGAATCCAGGAAGAGGGAAACGCATATACTCCATTCGCATACCCGCATCGATATTACGGCTCATCATGTGCAAGTCGACGTAAGTATTGGTCAAGCCCCATTCGTCGGGTTTCTCGGCACCAATCTTATCATCTTCTTGCGGCAACAGGACATCACTCTGCACGCTACCGGTGAACGTCACATTGCTGCCCGGCTCCTGAGCCAAGGCCACCAACGGACATGCAAGAGCAACGGCGAGTAAGAAACGATAGACTCTCATGGATTACTTCACCAATTCACGTACTTTCTCTATCAGTTCCTGTTCGGCACCGTCGGTGTATCCGTTATGACGATAGACAATCTTCCCGTTACCATCGACAATCAGCACATAGGGAATCATCTGGATGCCAAGCGCCTTCAGAAACTCGCTGTTGGGGTCGAGCAAGACATCATATTCCCATCCTTGGTTATCGACAAGCGGTTTTACCTTATTAATGTTATGGGCCTGGTCGATGGAGACCGCGAAGATCTTCACGCCCGTCTCCTCCTGCCATTCATCATACACCTCGCTGATGGCATCCAACTCACGGTTGCAGGGTTTGCACCAAGTGGCGAAAAAATCGATGATAAAAGGTTTCCCATTGTTGGACAGCGTATCTGTCCGAAGTTCCTTGCCCTCCATCGTCTTCAGTGTCACCACAGGCAGTTGGGCACTGGCCGGATGAGCCATTCCGAAAAGGGCAAATGTAAGAATGTAGAAAAATAGTCTCATAATTGAATACATTTTGCTGTAGTCTGCAAAAATAATCATAAAAAGGTGTACTACGCCAAAGTAGCGTGTTAAAATTTGTTACGTATGGGTTTGAAAGCCTGTTGACTACAAGAAAGCGGGATGCCTCTTGTGCGGACAAGAAGCATCCCGCTGGTGATTTTGTGACAGCGATGTCACCTCTGGCTTAGAATTTCAGCACCATGAAACTCTTGGCAGGAACGGAAACAGGCAAGGTGTTTCCCTGACCTTCCAATTGGATGCTGGAAGGTGAGATTTTCTCCTTCTGCCCCACCAGGTTCTCCATCTCAGGTGAACCGGCGAGGACAGTACCTTTCACTGTCCCGACGTTCTTGATACCCTTGAAGGTGATCACCACGTCCTGTTTGTTGTTGGAGGCATTGACCAATTTCACAATATATTCCTTGGTATTCTTGTCGCAGACAGCACTGGCATAGAGTCCATCCTTGCCTGTGACGGGTTGTTTGTCCTCTGTCAGTTTCAGCACGTTGGTACCCTTATTGGTGCCATAAAGCATCTGCACATACCAGTTGGCGGAACGTACAGTGGAGAGGTTGTCAAACCAGATCAGGTCAGGTTTCCACTGCCAACCCTCCACATGGGCGAAGAGCGGGGCATAAGTAGCCTGCCACACCACATCAGCATTGCGCTCAAGACCAGTCATAAAAGCAGCCTCGGAGAGTGCGGCCTCCCAGTTGTTGAACTCACCTTTTCCGTGTGCGGCATACTCTCCAGCAAACACCTTTGGTCCTTTCCGGTCGTAGTTGTCATAGCGTGCGGCATTGTCGAGGAACCACTGTGGCGGTTTGTAGTAATGCTCGTCGACGAGATCCACCTTCAGCCGTTTCATCTCCTGCCATCCGTAATCGAAGTCTTTTCCGTCGGCAGAAGGACCGCTGGTACCACAAATCTTGATCTGAGGATATTTTGCGCGGATGGCGGTGATGAACTTCTCCAGGCGCGGGGGATACAATTCGCCCCACTGCTCATTGCCCACACCGATCTGTTTGAGATTGAAGGGAGCGGGATGGCCCATGTCGGCACGCAACTTACCCCATTTGGTATTGGTGTCACCATTGGCAAACTCTATCAGGTCAAGGGCATCATCGATATAGGGCTGGAGGGCATCGACAGCCACGTGAGCGTCATCCGTACGGTTTTGGAACTGACAAGCCAGTCCGCAACTGACCACAGGAAGTGGTTCGGCACCGAT
>CADCQC010000075.1 GCA_902803455.1 uncultured Prevotellaceae bacterium | reverse complement strand
GGTTGCCGCTGGTGCACTTGAAATGATAAAAATAGGCACTAAAATCTCTTCTGGCGTACAGCCACCATGAATACCTTGCCCTGATGGAACTTTGGCGCAAAGCGACTCATGCTTTAGTGCACATAGTGTTTTATTATCCTCCAAACGGAAATAGCTACTATCCGTAATGGATTCTGCCTTCTTGCGAATGGCAATGCGTCCGTGATGATCGCTATCTACGCCAACCATATTCTTGCCATTAAGTAATTGTGATAGATAGGTCAGACCGTGATCAGAGATTATGGCAATCTTCTTGCCAATGTACTTCTGCAAAATTTCTTCAATGCTCTTTCGTACAACATCAATCTCTTTTATAATTGTAAATGGACTTATATTGTCTGAGCGATGAGCCAATGTATCAAGGTCCCCAGACTTCTCCAGTTGTGCACTGTTAGGAAGAAGACGCTGTAGGTCTTTTTTATTGATATCGGTTTTGGTAGGAAGAAGGGCACGAGCAATTTTAATTTCGTTGAGGAAAATCTGTTGGTCTTTTCTCTCCGCAATTATGCTCTTGACCAGAGGAATCCAGTCAATACCTAATCCGTCAATCCAATAAAAAACTTCAATATCTCCGCGGTTTTGTAGTAAGGTATATGTGGAACAGAATGAATTGTACCACATATCAAATGAAGATTCCGAGCTATTTAGTTTATTAATGAATTGTTCGATGTCGTTTGTGTATCGGTTGGCAATCTTAGCTTTCTTATACTGCTCAATGTAAGGATTCACCCAGTCAGGAACTCCTGTAGCGACTCCAATTCCTTCAGACATATAGGTGGAAAGATCAGGAAAGAACGTAGCGATGTCGTTGGGCGTAATCAGGCCTTGGCCCAACCAACTTACTGCAAATTCTTTTTCTTTGCGTGTGATTCCCGTGAAGTATCTTAAAGTGCCTGAGTAACCTATCTTTGTAGGTAAAGTCTGCAAAGTTTTTGCTATCATGTTTTCTGCAGCATCCGACAGCTGTATATTCTTTTGGGCAGCATAGGTAAGGCAGTATTTGCGCACTTCCATTTCAGAAGTAATTTCTGTTATGTCCCCTGCCATATTCTCTATTAGTTCATTAGTGCCATAGGAAGATGTAGCATTAAGGCATCTGCATAAATAACCTTCACCATTTTCTTTGTTGATAAAGTAACGTGCTAAAAGCCAACGATTGAATACGTATGGATTGTCAAACCAGAGACGAATATAATCCTTATAGGTTTCTATGTCATTTATGCCAAAGTATTGTTTAACAAATTTACTAAAGTTGAAGCCATTGCTAACATCAATGTTCTCTGCCAATATATTCCAGTTATCTCCATCACTTGCTAATGGCTCAATACCGCCAAATCCAAGATTCAAACCTGCTGTCAAAAATTGAAATGCAGTGTGGCATGCCTGATAAGAAAAGGCGTTGTCTGGTTGTGCATATCTAGCATTAGCAAAAATGGCTTTCGATTTGCAGATGATTTGCGGTGATACCTGTTGTTTGCAGTCTTTCCATATATTTAGCCACTCTCGGATATTGTTCACAATAGTATAATTAGCCTTCAAACCACTTACGCCAAAGTCTGTATCTTCCGTTAGGATAAGCTTATATGTCAAATCTTTATCCTCTGATATTAATCTCCAGATATTGATTTGGCTGTCATCCTTGAAAGTTTCCATCTTACCCTCAAGACCAACAAGTGGAATATAAACACGTTGGTGTTTTTCCTGGGCATCAGGTGTTGCTTCAATGGCTTTAATCGTTTTAATCAAAGCATCAAAAGCTTTTTTCTCTTCATTGTCATAGAATCGTGCCAATTCAGAGAATGGAGCAATCACACAGTCATTTGGACTCTTTTTCTTTATATGCTCAGTTATACGATCGGCAAGTTCCACATGTGTAATAAGTAGGTCAGGATAGTTGTTGTCTATCCAATGATCCACGCTCTCCACATGTGCCCCTTGTTCTGTTTGCAGGAAGTCCACAAATTCATAGCAGTCGCGGAAATTGTCAAACAGCACAAACCGTATTGGGTATCTGTCAAGCGTAGATGCACCAATACCATTCGCTTGTTTATCGTCCTCAACATATGCTTTGAGGGCATCCATTTCTCTGAACGGTTCCTTATACATATTTTAATAATATATCTATGACGTAACTCTCTTCTTGGTTAATCATGTTTTCAATAGCTTGGCGCAAGTCTTCGCTGTTGTTAATGCGATTGATGGCCTTATTGCGTTTCTTCTTTAATTCGTCAGGATTAATTGTCGGTATGGTAACAGGAGGCTCAGTTACAATAGTATCAGAAAGATTAGAAGAGGGGGTGGGTTGTACAGTAGGCGTAACCTTTGATATACGCCAGTCTTTCAACTTATCTTTCACTTCCTCTTCTGTCCACATGCCGACTTCACTTTCCAAATGCTCATGGAGATACTTCTGAGCTTCTTCCAATTCATCATCCTGTACATTCACGTTATCAATGCTTTGCATATAAATAGCAAAGCCCTTGTGGAAGTTGTCAGCAGAAGGTATCAGCAAATTCCCAAAATCTGTTTTCAGCGCATCATATCCGTTGATTGTATTTTCTAGTAAACTTGGATTTTTCATGCTTTCAGGGTCATTAACCACACGCATTAGGTTGTCGATGAATTCCTTCATTTCAGGTGAACACTCCTCGACATTCTTTAATGCCCATAGTGGATAACCCTTCTCTTTGCAATATACATGAAGTACTGCCCAACGAGCATCTTTCAGGCTACTGATGTCAGAATAGCCTTTCAGCTTATTCAGGTTGAACATCTTGATAAGGCTCTTGCATACTCGGCCAGCTTCCTTGCTCTCGAACATAAAGTTCAGTCTGTTACTTGTCTTACCGCTTTCCCATGCTTTGAACAATTCTACAACATCCTCTACAAGATGCTGAGCCGTACGCTGTTTGCCATTGGTGTCGAAGATGACATTGATGTATTTTCGCATTGCAAAAGCCACCATAGCCATTGGTGCATAGCTTTGGAAAAATCCAAAAGGTGCTTCTGTTAAGCCAATAAGTTTATCCCCAAGATTGAAACTCTGATTCTTGCTCGTGTGGCGACCACTGAGCCATTCATCTACATAGTCGCGGACCTTCTTTAGTGGGTGATTAGGCGAGACTGTTTCCTTCCACTGTAGGTTGTCATCTACACTGTCTTGCAGCAGAAACTCTACGTGACGGGCTGGACCTCCACATTTATCAATAATATCTTGTTTTGTGTTGTAGTTTAACACAGCATCGACCGTGGCTTTCACGGATGCTTTCTTCCAGTAGGTAGCACTGAACTTTGTGCGTATTGTTTCCAATGACTCAGGTCCGTTTGTGAAAATACTTGGTGCAATGCTACTATTGATTGTGCTGGTCATCTTGCTACCCACTATGGTCATGCTGTCACCGTTGAGATAGAACGTCACATTGCTGCCACGCATCTTATTCACCCATTGCTGTATCATTTCAGCAGCCTGTTTGGTGTAGGTCTGATGCTGTTGAGGTAAACCATGGCTTTGGGCACACTGTGCATTAGCTTGATATTCGATGAAACGCTCGTACTCTTTATCTCCCATCGTTGTCTCGATTACAACAAAGGTAATCGTAGTGTAACGTTCGTCCTTGCAATTCTTCTCTGTAATCTCTTTCAATTGCAGAAGTTCTTGGTTATTGCGAGCCACCATAATAGCGAGGAACGTCTCATATGGCTGGGCCTGTCTTTTCGCATTGCCAATTTGGTTCATTAGTGTGTACTCATTACCTTGGACGCTGAAAAATTGGAAAGCATACGGACGAGCCACTTGCGAGAAATTCCTGTTAAATATATTGGTTGCTGTGTCACCAAATTTAATTACTTGGTCGGTAAATAAAAAGCGCGAGGCTTTCAATTCCTGTTTTATCTTTTGTATCTCATCACCTGGTAAAGCCGTGAACAGAATAGAGAAGTTGCCATTTGGCTGACGTTGAATGATACTTTTGTCATTGAAGAAATCAAGAATGATTGATAGTTCGTCTTGCACTTCTGTACCAGAGAACAAGTTTTCAATATTCTCGGTGCTGGGCGTAACGGTATCGCTATTGGCAATGTTATTCAAAGCATTAAGCAATAGAATTCCCTTAAAAGCTTTCAAATAATTCGCTCCTTGACTCTCCACTGCCAAATGGTGGCTATTATATCGTTCTGTGACTGCACCGAACCTGGTACTATCGCTTTCAAAGTATTCCTGCACATAGTCCCATAAAAAATCAGCTGTGATAGTGCGTTCATCGGCATAGGCTGTATCGTCATCGAGAAAGTTGCGTACAGCATCACTTGCCAAAAATTCGAATACACTTCGACTACTGGAGCCTGCTTCACGAGCATAATAAGTTGCGAGGTTGGCCGTTGCAGGATGCAATGGGAACAAGTTCTTGATGTTTTCTATAGTCTGTTCTGTATCAGTACTTGTGGTACTGAACATCTCCAACAACTCTGGATGGATGCCAAAGAAACGCTCTTGGCGCATCATGTATAATGTGTAGTTTACAATCTTGAACTTCTTCGACATAATTTTAAATGCCGAAACGGGTTCCATATTGTAGGTCACATAATGATAGCGTCCCTTGGTTTTCTCGCGTTCTTCCTCTTTCAGGGTGTTGAGTGCTGACGGGTGAGAAATAAATAGGAAATAAGAGTCATTCACAGCATTCATCATAGCCTCTGCTATCTCCTGAAGCTGTACCAACAGACGTGTACCGATACTCGAAGTCATTACTTCGGTAAATTCGTCCCATATAATCAACAGACCATTGTAGTCCGTTTTCTCTCGAAGAGCATCTTGTACCTCAAAAATCCATTGCTGGAGATTGTTGCTTTGCAAGCGAATATCGTAACCGCCCATGCGTAAGGCTTGGCGTACACTGTCAAGCACGTCTGTATCAGCTGCCATTAGGCGTTGCTTCAATTTGTTAGTGTCGGGTGCGACACTTGCTAGCTGAGCACTCTGTTCAATAAGGTTTTCCCAAAACAGTGGTTGACTCTCGATGTGCTGAACATACATGTCAAAGTCAGTCTTTACCGTTATATCTAATCCTGCGACAATGAGTGCACGTTTTATCTCACGCTGCAATTGCAAAGAGAGGTCTTCCTCGTGGGCAATGCTCTGTTGTCCATACATGTTCACGGGAAAGAGACGTTTTGTTTCGCGAAGTTGTAAAAGGCTATTCCGTAAAACATCGTACTTAGCCTTTTTGTATTCGTCCTCAACGTATTCTCGAATATCGTCTATTGGGTCACACAACAGGTGTTGAATGACAGCACCTGCATGGCTC